>CAZVXR010000195.1:0-12715 GCA_964630865.1 uncultured Pirellulales bacterium
TGGTCTGTCCCAGCAGCGTACTCAAGGCATTTTGTGCCTGCTGCAGACTGGCTTGCAGCTTGGGAATCGTTGCGCGAGTGCTCTCTAACAGGGTTGTAGCCTGAGTTACATCCAGTTCCGAGGTGGCGCCATTGTCGAAACGAGCCTTGGCAATCCGCAGACCTTCTTCCTGGAGTTTGGCGTTTTCATTAGCTAAATTAATAAGCACCTCATAGGTGCGGATCACCGTATAGGTTCGGGCCACCTCTCCGGTCAGCGTGACCAGGGCGTTATCATAGTCTGCCATGGAACCGACCAGGTTGGCCTGGGCCGCTTCTATATCTCGACGGTACTTACCCCAGAAATCCAATTCCCAGGATGCATCAAAACCTGCCTGATAAGCCCCGAAATTGCGATCGAGACCAGCACCGTTGGCCGCGTTTTTACCAAGACCTACATTGGACGCACTGCCGTTAATCTCCGTCTGGGGATACTGTCCGCCCACGGCAATACCCAGCCGGGCGCGGGCTTCCAGAATCCTCAGTCCCGAAATCTGCAGCGGCAGGTTTTGCTGGTAGGCCATCTGGATTAACTGGTCGAGTTTCGGATCATTGAATGTTTTCCACCATTGATTGTCAACTTCCGTCTGAGTCGCAATCCGCGGGTCCGCCTTCTCGCTCCAGTTTTCATTCAGTTTTGTTTCGGGTTTTGCAAAGTCCGGGCCTACGGCACATCCGCCAAGTACCACGATCACACTCAACAATAAAATCACATGGACAACACCGAAGATTTTCCCGGACATTGATTGCCTTACACCGTGTTGATACTTTCTGGACTTAGTTTGAAGCATAGCAGTCTCCATTATTTTGGTTAGAAAAACAAACAAAAATCGCCGTCCGGCAACTTCGTTTGCCACAAATCTTATTTATTGGGGTGGAAACGACTTTAATAACTGACCCACCGCATATTTCACGCGTTCCTGTTTCTCCTGTTCACTGACTGATTTGAGCGCAACATCGGCGTTAAACACACCCAGCCAGACCGGCTCCATGCTTTTGGCATCAATGATCTGCACCACCATCGCGCCACTAACATAGTCATTGGGAGCTACGACTGCGGCAATCCACTCGTTGCCCTGGACTTTGCTTTTGGCCACTAAAACATCAATCTGCTGCTGGAGACCGAGGGCATAAACTACAAAGAAATTGACCTTTTCATATTCCCCCGGAGTATATCCTTTTTTCTTCATCTCACCAGACAGCACCGTTTTAATTCGTTGGTCTATCATCGCCGCCTCGGAGTCCGACTGACCGTCGGAGGCAAACTGCACAAAGGCATACCCAGAACCCGGAGGAAACTTTGCGGAGGGACTATACGATGTTCTGACTCCAACATTTGTCAATGTTGAAGGGGGAGTTGTTTTCTTGACCAAACTGCATCCGCAAACAACTGCAATCATTACCATACTGAACGAAAGAAACATGCTTTTCATAAAATCATCCTTGTCTGACATAAAGTCCCTTTTCACTTCAAAACTCAGACTTCCCCAATTATAACCATTCAAACCTGTATTTCAAGTGAATTTTGCAATATTTTACGGCGATTGATACCCCGCCTGGAGCAGGTTCAATCCAGATATCAAACTTCGATTATATCACCCTGCATCGGCAGCAGCGTATTTAACTTAAATTGTTTTTTGATCAATTGAGACAGCGTTTCTCGCTGCGGATCTTCACCATGGATCAGCACCATCTGCGGCTTGCTGGGAGCAACTGTACTGACCCAGTTTAGAAGATCGGTCTGACCGGCGTGAGCACTGAAACCGCCCATAGTGCGGATGGTCGCGTTGACATTAATCTTCTCACCGAAAATACGTACCTGCTTGGTGCCATCTATCAACAACCGCCCCAGCGAACCTCGAGCCTGATAGCCCACCATCAGAACAAACGTCTCCGGTTTCCAGAGATTCTGCTTGAAGTGGTGCAGAATACGGCCGGCGGTACACATCCCCGCCCCAGCCATAACCAGACAGGTGCCGGAACAAAGGTTAATCTTCTTGGACTGATCCGCACTGACGCACATCGTCAATGTTTTAAGATCTTCCCGAAGCGGTTTTTCTTTGATGAAGTCAAGCAGTTCCTGGTCAAATAACTCAAAATGTTTGGTGTAAATCTTGGTCGCCTCAATGGCCATCGGGCTATCTAAGAAAAGCGGAAACGACTTAATCCCTTTCCTTCGGAACATCCAGCTTAACAGCGCAATGAGCAGTTGAGCGCGACCCACAGCGAAGGTCGGTATTAGTATTTTGCCCTGCTTTTCAATCGCCATCTTGATGATATCGACAAATTCCTCCACGGTTTCACGAAACGGACGATGGTCATGATTGCCGTAGGTGGATTCGAGGAACACCATGTCGGCCTCATGAAATGGATCATAGTCGCGTAACATCGGGTCGCATCGCGGCCCCAAATCACCGGAGAACACGATTTTTTTCTTGCGGCCGTCTTCATCGACAATCAATTGAATACTGGACGAACCCAGCATGTGCCCGGCCTCGGCGAAACAGGCCTGAATGCCTGGAGCTACGGTTATCGGCTTTTGATAAGACACTGCTTTGAATTGGCCGAGGATGGTCTCAACCTCGCCGGGCGTGTAAAGCGGCTCACACGGCGGCTCACCCGAACGCTCGCGTTTTCGATTTTGCCGCTGACAATCCTGCTCCTGGATTCTGGCCGCATCGCGTAAGATGAGACTTGCCATTTCGCCGGTCGCTTTAGTCGCATATACAGGGCCTCTATAGTTGAGTTTTGCAAGCAGCGGCAAACGGCCCGTATGGTCCAAGTGGCCATGAGTAATCAAGGCAGCATCCAGCCATGATTCTACTTTCGCAGGCAACCGATTCTTGGATTCCATTTTCTTGCCGCCCTGAAACATACCGCAATCAACCATAACCCGAGCCTGTTTGGTCTGAATCACATACGCTGAACCGGTCACTTCACCGCCGGCAGCACCAATAATCTTGATCTTCATAAAAACCTTTCTTTGGAACAGAATGTTTTGTTTATGTTGAACCTGATATTATTTTGTTTCACCAAGCGGTTTTAATTGCGCCAGCACCACCGGCGGCAAACTGCGTACAATCAAGTCCACTGCTTCTTCGGGGCTATCAGTAATCCGTCCAAAACCTAATTCATCCGGATTGAAAACCCCCTGTGCCATCATAAACCGTCCGAACCGGCGAAGTCCTTCCCAAAACTTCTTGCCCATCAGCACCAGTGGAAACGGTCCAATTTTCTTGCACTGAATCAGCGTTGCCGCTTCGAACAGTTCATCCAGTGTTCCCAGTCCTCCCGGCATGACAATATAGGCACAGGAGTACTTGACCAGCATTACTTTTCGAATGAAGAAATAACGAAATTCAATACTCTTGTCGACATACGGATTTTCGCATTGCTCATGCGGTAAAATGATATTCAGGCCGTAGCTGTTTCCACCGGTCTCATGGGCACCGCGATTGGCCGCTTCCATAATACCCGGCCCTCCGCCGGTCAGCGTGGCAAAACCGCGTCTTGCCAGCTCGGCGCCAACCTGGCGGGCCAATTTATAATATTGATGACTCGGCTTGAACCGGGCCGAGCCAAATACCGTTACGGCCGGTCCGAGATTGGACAATCCCTTAAAACCCCGCTCAAACTCATCCTGAATACGTTTGAGCCGCTCCATCTCGCGCTGTGCCGTGCGAGCCGTCATCAAAAACTGATATTCCTGATTAACCTTGCTTTGGTCATCAACGGGCAGCTCAAACGAGGTGAACCCCGCCTTTTTCCAGTGCGATTGCCAGCCCCGCTCCCATTCGTCAACCGGAAGCTGGGGTACTTTCTTCACTTTTTTGGTCTTGACTGATTTGGCCTCTTTCATAAATTTCCTCCAAAATCACCTTTTAGTTATATTTCTCCTGTGACAGGACCGTAATAATATATTTATATTTTTTGTCGCTGAAACGCCTCAATCGCCAGATGGACCGAGTTAAAGTAGGTTTTTTCATAGAAGTGCTCCTGCAGCCCGATCCGCTCGAGACTCTCGCGCAAGGGTCGGTTGGCACGTGCGATGGTCAGGGTGATGCCTTGCTGTCGCAACTCATCTACTAGCTGAGACAACGCATCAGCGGCCGTCACATCAATATCCCAGACCGCCTGCATATCCAGCACAAACCATCGCACCGGGTTTGGACTGGACGCGATCAACTCCCTCACACGCCGAACGAAATACTCGGCATTCGCAAAAAACAGCGGGGAGTAAAATCGGTACGCAATTAGCCCGGGCACGGTTTGTGCCGCCGGGGTTTCGCTGAGGTCATGATATCTCCCTGTCCCGGGTACTTCCTGCAGCACCGCGTCCATCGGTCGGGCAAGCCGGCTGAGCAAATAAAACAGCGACACCAGGACGCCAAGCAGTATGCCCGGCACAATACCGACAATCAGTACGCCCGCAGCCACCAGCAAAGCCAGCATAAATGCACGAGAACTTATCTTCAGAAGGGTACGGTACTGATGCACTTCAATCAGATGTACCCCTGCAAAAATCAATATTGACGCCATGGCGACAATGGGAAGAAGCCTCAGCAGAGGCGTAAAGAAAAGCAGGAATGCCGCCAGGGTTCCTGCCGCAAACAGGCTGACCATCTGTGTTTTTCCGCCGGCGGCGTCGTTGACCGTGGTCCTGGACTGGCTTGCTCCCACCGCAAATCCCTGAAAAAAACCGGACGCTAAATTGGCTGCCGCATGAGCCACTAACTCCTGGTTTGGGCGAATCGTGTAGCGGTTCTTTGACGCAAACGCCCTCGACAACAGGATGCCGTCCGAAATAATCAGCATCACAATGCCGAAAGCCGCCGGAAACAACTGGCGAATATCATCCATAGATACAACAGGAATATGGAAAGCGGGAAAACCGACAGGCATCTGTCCAATCACTTTTACACCATTGCCGGCAAGGTCGAACAGACCGGACACAATCAGCGAAAGGATAAATGCCGCCAGGGTTCCGGGAAAACGCGGAGCGAAATACCGCAGCACCTCCAGCACCACGATAAGCCCTGCACCAAGAATCAGTGTCGGTAAATGGCTTTCACTCAGACGGCGGGCAACCTCGATTATCAAAGGAAAAAAACTGTGTTCTGTCGCTTGAATGCCAAACAGCTTGCCAAGCTGCGTGGAAATCAGAATCAGGGCTGCACCGGAAAGGTACCCCACCATCACCGACCGGGACAGAAATTCGGCTATAACCCCTGCACGCAGTGATGCGGCCAGCAGCAGCAAACCGCTGCACAGCAGGGCAATCATCGCAGCAAGCACCGCAGCACGTGAAGGGTCGCCTCCAGCCATCGGGCCAACCACGCTTCCGATCAGCAGCGCCATAGCCGCATCAGGCCCTGTAATGACATGCCGCGAAGTGGCAAATATCGCATAGGCGGTCATGCCCAGCAGAGCGGCGTAAAGACCGTGAACAGGCGACAGACCGGCCAGTTCTGCGTAGGCGATAACCGAAGGTATCATCACGACGCAAACACTGATACCTGCTATCAGATCCGACATCAGCCACTGACGCTGATATTCACGGAACAGCCGTATTGCTGGAAAATTCAATAGTTCTGACTTCATTGAGCACTCATATGACTGTATTCGTATTGCGTATGCTTATCCCTACGATCGTCTTTTTAACCGTCAGTTCTTTCATCATAAAAGCATCATGCATTCATCTCAGTATTTCTCCGGGACAAGCTTACGTCCTTTCAATGTCGCCTGATCGTCATATTTGCCTTTTTTGGAACGCGGCGGCAGCCTGACTTCCTTGCGGTCTATTTTCTTATAGGGAATTAGACTCAACAAATGCGTTATACAATTGAGCCTTGCCCGCTTTTTATCATCTGAGCGGACAATATACCACGGTGCGTCTTTCGTATCGGTCGCCTGCAGCATCTTGTCGCGGGCGCGGGAATAGTCGTACCATCGGCTGTACGATTCAACATCCATCGGGCTTAGTTTCCACTGCCGCAGCGGGTCTCTGATACGGGCGTTAAACCGCCGGTCTTGCTCCTGTTGTCCGACTTCCAGCCAGAACTTAATCAGGATAATGCCGGACTTGACCAGAAACGATTCGAATTGGGGACAATTGTCCAGAAAATCGCTGTATTGCTCGTCGGTACAAAATCCCATCACCTTCTCCACGCCGGCACGGTTATACCAGCTCCGGTCGAAAACAATGACTTCGCCGGCGGATGGAAAGTGCTTGATATACCGCTGGCTGTACATCTGTGTCTTTTCCCGGTCGGACGGCGCCGGCAGCGCAATAACACGGAATACACGGGGACTTACCCGTTCGCTAATAGCCTTGATGGTTCCTCCCTTGCCGGCCGTGTCGCGTCCTTCAAACAGGACAATGACGCGCAGCCCCTTATGCACAACCCAATCCTGCAGCCGGCAAAGTTCGGTTTGGAGTTTTTGAAGGTTCTTTTCGTACTCCTTGCGTTTCATTTTGGATGATTTCGATGTTTCAATTTTATCTTTCGACATAAGACTGTTCCCCGTCCACAATTTAAACAAAGCCAACGATCCATGTGCCAAGCCCGTTGCCCGGCACATTGACACTGACATTCAATTGTCTTGAGCATTCCAACCGAATGCTGTGTTTCTCACAAATACGAATGATTTACTGTATTGTATTTGAAGAGTAGGCAAATTTCTGACCACCTAAGGACGCGTCAATCATCAGGCCGCGGTCGGCCAGGACAAAGACAGCCAACCCATCTTTGTAATCCACTTTGGCGGCAGCTCCGGCGGTAATTGCCGTTCCGGTAACCTGCGCAGAGAACGTAAATTCCCCGGAGGTAAACCGGGCAAGGTCCTGCGGCTGACGGAAAAAGACCACTTCACGAAAATATTCACCGCCAAAGGAAAAGCCCAGCGTGGCCTGTCCCATTTTGCAGTAGCCGGTCATCTGTTGCTGTTTGAAAACAAGGCCTCGTCCGCCCGCTACGCCGAACCAGAATGCGCCTTTGGTTATCCTCGGCAATACCGCATATCCGTAGGAATTGTCAAAAAACGACTGAATCGTTGGATCCTGTGTCTTGAACGCTGCGATTGCCTCATCCACTTCGGCAGTGAGAGTGGCTTTGGATTCCGCCTTCTCCGGTACTGTCGAACACCCTGTCAGGACAATTAAAATACAGGTTATACCGCTGATCCATAACAGTTTCTTTTCCATTGTTAATCCTTTCTTTTAAAATAAAAAAAAACCACACTATTTTGATTATCGACCCCGGATTTGCATACAAAATCCGGATTTCATTTTCTGCTACACTGGGCACGGTTTGACCTTCCAGATATCCGCGGCATACTCACGAATGGTACGGTCACTTGAGAATTTTCCGGAGCCGGCCACATTTAAAACCGCCGTGCGTGCCCAGTCCTGCGGAGCAGCATACAGCTTACACAACCGCTGATCCGCATCGAGATACGCCGACAGATCAGCAAGGTGCATATAGTGGTCTCCGCGAGTCAAAAGCGTATCGCGCAGCGGCATAAAAACGCCCGGTTCATACTGGCTAAAGTAATCCGAAAAAATCATATCTACCGCCCTACGCGTTTCAGCGTCATTGGCATAGTGCCACTGCGGGCTGTACCATCCGTGACTATCGGCTACCTGTTGAGCCGTAAGACCAAACAGGAAAAAGTTTTCCTCGCCGGCCTCCTGAGCCATCTCAATTGTCGCTCCATCGCGCGTGCCGAGAGTGAGTGCGCCATTGATCATAAACTTCATATTGCTTGTGCCGCTGGCCTCATAACCCGCCGTTGAAATTTGATTTGACACATCACTGGCAGGGATCAGCCGCTCAGCCAGAGAAACGCAGTAGTCGGACAGGAACACCACTTTGAGCCGGCCGCGTACTGCAGGGTCGCCGTCAATAGTCCCGGCAAGGTTGTTGATGAACTTGATAATGACCTTGGCCAGATGATAAGCCGGCGCCGCCTTACCGGCGAAAAAAAATGTTCGAGGCTGCATTTCAATGCGAGGATTCTCACGCAGCCGGTTGTAAAGCACCACGATACGCAGCGCATTAAGCAGCTGCCGCTTGTATTCGTGGATGCGTTTGATCTGGCAATCAAAAATGCTGTCCGGGTCAACCGTTTGACCTGTGGTTGTCTTGAGCCAGTCAGCAAACTGCGTCTTGGCGGTACGCTTGGCTTTGAGAAAATCGTCGCGGAAACGGCTATTATCGGCAAGGGGTCTGAGTTTAGCTATTTGATCAAGATCGGTGATCCAGCCATCACCAATGGCATCTGTAATCGTACCGGCCAGTGCCGGATTGGCCAGCAGCAGCCACCGCCGCGGTGTAACGCCATTTGTTTTATTATTGAAACGCTCCGGAAACATATCCGCAAAATCTCTGACAGTTACCGTACGCAGCAGTTCCGAGTGAATCGCCGCCACCCCATTGGTGCTGTGCGAGCCGACGATGGCCAGGTTGGCCATGCGAATCTTGCGCACAGCGCCTTCTTCGACAATACTCATGCGAGCAGGACGTTCCTCATCGCCGACAAATTGATCGCGAACCTCATCAAGCAAGCGGCGATTTATTTCGAGAATAATCTCCAATAGACGCGGAAGCAGCTTTTCAAACCACACCAGCGGCCATTTTTCAAGAGCTTCCGGCAGCAGTGTATGATTTGTGTACGCCAGCGTTTTTTTTGTGATATCCCACGCCTGATCCCATCCGAGATGCGCTTCATCCAGCAAAATCCGCATGAGTTCAGGAACGGCCATCGATGGATGCGTATCATTAAGCTGTATGGCGGCTTTCTCAGGAAGCGTATTCCAATCGGCATTGCCGCGGCAAAATCGCCGTATCAGATCGGCAAGTGAGCAGGCAACCAGAAAATACTCCTGCACGAATCGCAGTCCCTGCCCCGCACTGGTCGAATCATCAGGATAGAGTACCCGTGTAAGCGATTCGGCCGTCAGCGTCTCGGCCAGAGCCCCGACAAAGTCGCCGCTGCTGAACCGCTGAAAATCAAAGTAATCCGGCGCCGCCGCCGCCCAAAGCCGAAGCGTATTGATCGTCTTGCCGCCATACCCTACGACGGGACGGTCAAATGGGATACCCAGTAAACTGGAAGGCCGGCCGCTAATCGCATGCAGCGATCCGCCGCATATTTCAAATGAGCAGTTCAGTTTGACCTCCACCATATCCTCGGGACGAGCGACTTCCCAGGGATCCGGACGACGAAGCCAGTTGTCCGGCTGCTCGTACTGCCAGCCATCCTTGACAGACTGCTTGAAAATACCGTATTCATAACGAAGGCCATAGCCCATAGCCGGCAGATGCATCGTTGCCATTGAATCAAGGAAACACGCGGCCAGACGTCCAAGACCGCCATTGCCCAACCCCGCATCGGGTTCTTGTTCGAGCAATCCGAATAAATCGATATGTTTTTGTTTGACGACCTGACCAGCAAGACTATCAAGCAGCAGATTGGTCAGATTATTGGCCAGTGAACGCCCAATGAGAAACTCCATCGAAAGATAGTAAATACGTTTTGGATTCACATGGCTATATGTCTCTTCGGTCAATATCCACCGCTGCGAAAGAATGTCCCGCACAGAACGGGTAAATGCCTCAAATTGCTCTCTTAGACCGATTGACTTTATCTCTCTGACATTATCAAAAAGCAGGTGTCGCTCGTACAATCCATCATCTGTCCCGGCAAACGGAATTGGACCGCATCCATATTGCTTAAGAAGTTCCGGCACGGCGTCAAATTTCGCTGTTGCCGCTTTTGTCGATACGGCCTTACGTTGTGTGCCCATCTCAATATCCTTATTGATTCTGTTTTTTCCCACACGAACCTGGAAACCCGATCATCGCGTACCGACGCAATAGATTATCCCAAACCTGATTTCGCCAAGCCTACTGCTACAGAGGCCACTTCCACTGGTCAAGTTCCGGTTTATCCACACCATATTCATAGGCGTAATTTTGACATTCGATCTGCATATTCCGCAGTTTCTCCTTGGCATGGGCGCCTGCCACACGCATCGACGGCACCCGGTCGATCACATCAATAGCCAGGCTAAATCGGTCAATCTGGTTTTG
The DNA here is from genome assembly GCA_964630865.1 of uncultured Pirellulales bacterium. Taxonomy (GTDB): domain Bacteria; phylum Planctomycetota; class Phycisphaerae; order Sedimentisphaerales; family Anaerohalosphaeraceae; genus Anaeroglomus. The sequence continues at coordinate 10,133 of CAZVXR010000195.1, forward strand.
AATCGCCAAATCCAGCGGCGTATTGATGTTGCCCTTTTCCTTGTAGCCCCGTACATGGAGATTCCTGTGGTTGGTACGACGATAGGTCAGCCGGTGAATCAGCCACGGATAGCCGTGGAAATTGAAGATAATCGGTTTATCCACCGTAAACAAACTGTCAAAATCCCTGTCCGTCAGGCCATGCGGATGCTCGGTTGACGAGGTCAGCTTGAACAGATCCACCACGTTGATAAAGCGTATCTTGATATCCGGAAAAAACTGCCGCAGCATGACAATCGCCGCAAGCGATTCTTTGGTAGGGATATCGCCTGCCGAGGCCATCACCACATCCGGTTCGCAGCCTTCGTCATTGCTGGCATGCTGCCAGATACCGATGCCCTTAGTGCAATGCGCAATCGCCTCATCGATGGACAGGTATTGAAGATGTTTCTGTTTGTCGCAGACAATGACATTGATATAGTTGACGCTCCGCAGACAGTGGTCGGCGACACTCAGCAGACAATTGACATCCGGCGGCAGATAGATCCGGCACACATCCGGACTTTTGTTGCAGACAACATCCAGAAAACCCGGATCCTGATGCGTAAAACCGTTATGGTCTTGGCGCCAAACCGTCGAAGTAATCAGCAGATTCAGCGACGACACCGGCGAACGCCACGGCAGCTGACAGCAGATATCAAGCCATTTGGCATGCTGGTTGAACATCGAATCAATCACATGGACAAACGCTTCATAAGTGGAAAAGAACCCATGCCGACCGGTCAGGAGATACCCTTCCAGCCACCCTTCCAGCGTATGTTCGCTCAGCATCTCCAGCACCCTGCCGTCCGGAGATAACTGCCCGCCATCGGCGTCTTCCGGCAGATAATCGGCCAGCCACAGTTTTTTGCTCACTTCGTAAACATTGTCGAGTTTATTCGATGAATTTTCGTCCGGACTGAAAATTCGGAAATTGGTCATATTCTGGCGCATAATATCGCGCAGCAGACAGCCCAGTGGGCGGGTATTTTCTGCCGTAAGCTGTCCTGGTTTGTCCACCTTGATGGCATAGTCTTTGAAATCCGGCATCCGCAGCGGTTTTCGCAGCAGCCCGCCATTGGCATGAGGATTTGCGCTCATCCTGCGAGTACCTTGGGGAGCCAGCAACTTGAGTTCCGCTTTCAGCCGCCCGGACTTATCGAATAATTCATCCGGCTTGTAGCTGCGCAGCCACTGCTCCAATTGTTTAAGATGTGCAGGGTTTTCCCGCAACCCCGACAGCGGCACCTGATGAGCCCGCCAGAATCCCTCGACTTTTTTACCATCCACCTTATCGGGGCCTGTCCAGCCTTTGGGACTTCGCAGCACGATCATCGGCCAGCGCGGTCGTTCAGGTTTGCCGCTGGTGCGTGCCTTTTTCTGAATCCGCCGGATGTCCAGCACGCAATCCTCCATCACGGCGGCCATCTTCTGATGCATCAGTTCAGGCTCGCTGCCTTCGACAAAATGCGGCGTCCATCCATAGCCCTTAAAGAGGTTTTCCAGTTCCTCATGGGTAATCCGCGACAGCAGCGTCGGGTTATTGATTTTGTACCCATTCAGGTGCAGGATCGGCAGTACCGCCCCGTCACGAATGGGATTAATAAATTTATTGGAATGCCACGAGGTTGCCAAAGGTCCCGTCTCAGATTCGCCGTCACCGACAACCACCGCCACCAGTAAATCAGGGTTATCGAAAGCCGCACCGAAGGCATGGGAGACACTATAGCCCAGCTCCCCCCCTTCGTGGATCGAACCCGGCGTTTCCGGCGTACAATGACTGCCGATGCCGCCCGGGAACGAAAACTCCTTGAAAAACTCAAGCATTCCCTCTTGGTCTTCGCTCTTGTTCGGATAGACCTCCGAGTACGTCCCTTCCAGATAAATCGGAGCCAGCACGCCCGGGGCACCATGACCTGGACCGGCCATAAAAATCGCACTGAGGTCATACTTTTTAATAAGCCGGCTGAGATGAATGTAAGTAAAGCTCAAGCCAGGACTTGCGCCCCAGTGACCCAGCAGACGCTGTTTGATGTGTTCGATTTTCAGCGGTTTGCGGAGCAGCGGATTATCCTGCAGGTAAATCATCCCGGCGGCCAGATAATTGCACGCCCGCCAGTAGGCATGGATATTCAGGAGTTCTTCACGGGAAAGACGATTGCCGAATGGGTCAGGAGCAGAGGATGCCGAAGCGGTTTTCCTGATGAGTTTTTTTGCAGCCATATGAAATCCTTTCATACTGACTTTTTCATTTTCTCCCAATTCTCTATCTGAATATCATTAAATACACCCAATTCGTATGTGTCAAGATAATTCTTGAATTACAGCAGGAATCTGGTTCTTCCGGTTAATGCGTAGGTGGGGTGCAAAAAATTATGAAATATTTCCCTATGCGCCAAATTAGGCAATCCGTTATTTTCAAACCCTGTAAAAGACAATAAGCTGACAGTCAGTGTTCGCCCAATGCTAATGGGGCTGCAGTGGTGTAGCGGCAAGTGGGTGCTTTCCAGCACTTTGACAATCCAATATCGCTCGTTTGGCATAGTATAGTGCTCCCGATGGAGA
>CAZVXR010000196.1:0-5875 GCA_964630865.1 uncultured Pirellulales bacterium
TGCAACCGAATTAGAAGAGAAGCCAGAAGTCGGAAGAATTTGGAATTTGAAAAATGTGCCGCCCCGCTGGGGCTTAAATTTTTCTGGAAACTTTTACCGGCGGTTTCCACCGCCGGCTATTTTGGCATGACCCCTCCGGGGCCTGAAAAGAAAGTAATAATCCGATGTGGAACCGTACAAATGAAATAATAAGTTTAATATCATTTGTGCTGATATCCGTGATTGTTATTGTAGGCATTGATTCATGGACCTGGAAAATAGCATTAGGATTTGTGGTTTTATTTATATTGGCTTGTCAGTTTAGAAAGAAGAAATAAAAGATAATGAAGTTATTTGAAATCATAAAGTCTCGCTGGCCGGAAGTGATGGTCGTGGTTGTCATTCAGGCTTGCTGTATGTTTTTGTTTAAGGACATCGGTCTAATCAACACCCGGCCGGAGGAATACTCCTCGGGGCGGACCGTGCTGCTGGGGATTGGCCTGGCGGCGTTCAGCATTGTCGGCCAGATGATGCTGTGGGGTTTTTTGCGGACGACGGCGGTTACCGGTATGACGCCTATTCAGCCTGGGATGTTACTATCCATAGGGCGATGGTATTTCTGGAAATTGTTCCTTGTGCAGGTGGCTCTGTCTTTTGTGTTGATCCTCATTGCCTCGGTGGTGCAGATGTTTTTTAGTTCCATTCTGTATCACAAACCCATACCGGAAAATATCCCAGTCTGGCTGGAAATTATTCCGATGCTGATTGGCGGAATTGTGCTGATCAAGCCGATTTATTTTATTCCCGCGGCGATCCTGGTCGGCAATCTTGGCGCGATGGAAGCATTTCGTTATCTGCGTCAGTTGGACTTGTTTCGAATGGGGCGGTTTTTGCCGCTGGCTATTGGTATGACGTTGCTGACAGGGGGGCTGGAGTTTTTATCCGTATGGGTGCATCGTACCGATGCGCTGTATTATCCGGTAACGATTTTGCAGGCGATTATGATATCGGCAGGGCTGCTGATTATTTCTCTGGCGGCCGTGGTTGAGGTGTGCAATTTGAGACCTAAACCCGTCGAAGATGACTCTCAGGATGAACAGGTGAGTGCGGAATGATTGATTTTCGAGGACAATTTATCGTGCTGGACGGTCCCGACGGCTGCGGCAAGACGACCCAGCAAAAGATGCTGTCGGCGTGGATTCAGGAGCAGGGCGCCGAGGTGGTGTGCTTCCGCGACCCCGGCACAACATCCATCGGCGAACAAATCCGCACGATTCTGCTTAATCCCGCCAATGTCGGGATGGGGGACAATGTCGAGGTCTTGCTGTATATGGCGGCTCGGGCGCAGTTGTGGAAAGAGTGCATCGGCGTTGCGTTAAAGCAGGGCAAGTGCGTCCTGATGGATCGCTGGCTGTCGAGTACCTGTGCTTATCAGGGTTGTGCGGGCGGCTTCGGCGTTGATAAAGTGGTACGGATTGCAGAAGATTCGCTGGCACGGGTCTGGCCGGACATTACCGTAATTTTGGATGTGGATACCGAAACTGCTTCGGCGCGGATGAATCGTCCGCTGGATCGGATGGAGCAAAAAGGGACGCATTATCATCAGCGCGTCCGTCAGGGGTTCCTCGAATTGTGCGGGCGGTATGGCAATATCATTAGCGTCGATGCGACGCAATCGCCCGACAATGTGCAGGAACACATCCGCCGGGTTATTGTCCACAGTTTAGACGGAACGCAGCAATGACACAGAAAGCCTTGACGCTTGGACAAATTATTTGTCAGGACACGGCTATTGGGCGGATGCAGGGGGCATTTGCCGCCGACAAGATGGCGCATGCCTATATTTTTTCCGGCCCGGATGGCGTGGGTCGTGCGACGACGGCGAAAGCCTGGGGTAAGATGCTGTTGTGCCAAAATCGCATCACGAAGAAAAAGCCGGATGGGGTCTTTAATGACAGTTGCGGAAACTGTCCATCGTGTCTTTTGTTCGATGGCGAGGGGCATCCGGATTTTGTGTCGATTTATAAGGAGCTGCGAGAGTACACGCGTGAAGGTAAAGGTAAAAAGCCGCCGGTGGATATGCCGATCGACGTGATTCGTGAATTTTTGATTGAACGGCTGGCATCCCGTCCGCAAATGGGTGATTATGTGGTCTATGTCGTTCATGAGGCGGAGAAACTCAATAACGCCGGACAGAATGCCTTGCTTAAGACTCTGGAAGAGCCGCCGGGATTTTGTGTCATTATTTTGCTGTGCACCAAAGCGGATAACTTATTGCCGACGATTCATTCCCGCTGTCAGACGATTGTATTTGGGCCGGTTGAAAAGACGCACATTGTTTCAAACCTCAAAGAACGGGGCGTGATGCAGGCCGCCGCGACATTCTGGGCGGGGTTTTGCGATGGCTCGCTGGGTCATGCGATCAACTGGGCGACGCTGGATTGCGGCGGCAAAACGGTTTACGATATAAAAAAAGAGGTCATACAGCGACTTGGCGATTTCCGATTGACCGACACCATTGAGTTTGCCGAATGGCTCGCTCAGGCAGCGAAAATGGTCAGTACCGCTCTGGGCAAGGTTTCCGGCGATGTCAGCACGACGGATATGAATCGCCGGGGGCAAAAATTGATTGTTCAGATGATCCTTTTGGCATTATCCGACGCGATGCGCGTTGCATTTGGGTTGCAGGATGGACTTGTCAACAGTGACCAGCTTGCGGAAATCGGCACTATTGCCGCCAAAATCGGCTCTGAACGGCTGTCCGATTTGGTTTTACGGGCCAATCAAAAGATACAATGGATCGACAGCAGCGTCAATGAGAAGCTGATTTTTGAGGGACTGTTGTTAAATGTCGCGGGTTTGGATATACTATCTGTTTCCTCCTTATAAAGAGGGAAAGGGAAGTGCCTTGGTTTTGGATTCATAGAAAAGAGAATAGACAATGACGCAAATAGAAAATAATAACAATACAACCAACAATAATACGGCCAAGCCAAAAACGCCGCCAAAGAAATTGCTGTTGGTCCGTTTTGGAAAAATGGGAACCCTTGGCTGGTTTGAACATAATGAAGCGAATGTTCCCCGGACGAAGCCTTATGTGATTGTCAATACCTCGCGGGGTGTGGAACTGGGGCAGTTGGTCGGAGCCGTCAACTATAAAGGCGGCCAGTTTCGGATTACGCCCGAACAAACCGAAGCGTATTTCGGCCCGACGGAAACCGGGCAGCCGGTGGTTACGGAGACGGGTGATTTTGTGCGGTTTGCCACGCCGGAAGACCTTCGCGAGCAGGAGCATCTGGAGATTTCGGCTATTGAGGAAGCCAAGGCCTGCGACCGGCTGACACGGGAAATGAACTTGCCGATGAAGATTGTCGAGGCGGAACATCTTTTTGGCGGCGAACGGATTGTTATCTATTTCAGCAGCGAAGGGCGGGTGGATTTCCGAGAATTGGTTAAGCGCATGGCCAAAGAATACCAGACGCGCATTGAATTGCGGCAGATTGGCTCGCGCGATGAAGCGAAATTGATAGGCGATTATGAAACGTGCGGGCAGGAGTGCTGCTGCAAACGGTACCTGAAGATTTTGGCTCCGGTGAATATGCGGATGGCGAAACTCCAGAAAGCGACGCTGGATCCATCCAAAATCAGCGGGCATTGCGGGCGGCTGAAGTGCTGTCTGCGATATGAAGATGCGACGTATCTGGAATTGCGGGAAGGACTCCCGCGACGAAATGATATGATTAATACGCCGCAGGGGCAGGGGCGGGTTTATGATGTACAGATTCTGACCCAGCTTGTGGTGGTGCAATTTGAAAACGGCGAGCGGCAGGCGTGGCCTGTTGCAGAACTGCGGGCGCTTAGGGACGGGGTAAAAGCTGAGCCTGCGTGCGGCAAGACCTGTGAGAAAAAGTGCAGTCATGCCAGCGAAGAGTACGATTCGCTGGATGCCGAATCTATCGCGCAAGCTGAGGCTCATTTCCAAGCTGAAGCCCAGCCCCGTCAGGGAAAAGAGCGTCCCAGTGAACAGACGGAAAGACCTCAACAGCCGCAGCAGGGACAACCTCAAAATCGTCCCGAAGGCGACTGCAATCGCAATAAGAAATTCAAGAAGCGACCTAATAACAATAACAACAATCGCGGTAACAATAATACTCCGAACAATCCGAATCCAAATCAGAATCAGAACAATCGCGGCCGCAATCCGAATCAGAACCGCAACCCAAATCAAAATCAAAACCGCAATTCCAATCAAAATCGCGGTAATAACAACAATAACAATCGCGACCGGAATCGGAATAATAACCAGCCGCAACCTAATCCTAAGCCCAAGGACGGAGAATAACGAACCATGACGCGAAAACTGCTGGTTACTTCCGCGCTGCCTTATGCCAATGGGCCGATTCATCTGGGGCATTTGGTTGAATATCTGCAGACGGATATCTGGGTGCGATTTCAGAAACTGTGCGGCAATGAGTGCCACTATTTTTGTGCTGATGATACGCATGGTACGCCGATTATGATCCGCGCCAAAAAAGAGGGCATTAAGCCCGAAGAGTTGATTGGCCGGATGCACAAGGAGCATTTCAGCGATTTTTCGGCGTTTCAGATCGCGTTTGATAATTACTATACGACGCATTCGCCCGAAAATAAGCAGCTTAGCGAAATGATTTATCAGGGCGCTCAGTCGGCCGGTTCGATTGTTGAAAAAACCATTCAGCAGGCCTACGATGAGCAGGAAAAAATGTGGCTTCCCGACCGATTTATTAAGGGGACTTGTCCTCGCTGCAAGGCCGACGATCAGTACGGCGATTCGTGCGATATTTGCGGGTCGCATTACGCGGCTTCCGAATTGATCAATGCGGTCAGCGCCGTCAGCGGCAAGCCGCCGGTGATGCGGGATAGTACGCACTTGTTTTTCCGGCTGTCGGATTATGCGGATCGTCTTAGGGAATTGTTTGCGGCAGGGTATGTGCAGGAGTCGATCAAAAATAAGCTGGAGGAATGGTTTGCGGCGGGACTGAAAGATTGGGATATTTCGCGCGACGGGCCGTATTTTGGCTTTGAGATACCAGGACAAAAGAATAAGTATTTTTATGTCTGGCTCGATGCGCCGATTGGCTATATGGCCTCGGCGAAAAATTATTGTGACCGCAATGGGATGGATTTTAATGCTGTATGGAATGGCGGGGAATATGAAATTTACCATTTCATCGGTAAAGATATTATGTATTTCCATGCGCTGTTCTGGCCGGCGCTGCTGATGGCGGCGAATCTCCGCAGGCCGGATAAGCTGTTTGTTCATGGATTTCTAACGGTCAACGGGCAGAAAATGAGCAAGAGCAAGGGTACCTTTGTGATGGCACGGACGTATCTGGAGCATCTGGACCCGGAGCCGCTGCGGTATTACTATGCTTCAAAATTGTCCGGCGATGTCGGCGATATTGACCTGAATCTGGATGATTTTATCAATCGTGTCAATTCGGATTTGGTTGGCAAATTAGCCAATCTTGCCAGCCGCTGCGGGCCGATGATGACGAATAAGCTGGGCGGGATGCTCGGACGGCTTGATGCTGCGGGCAAAGAGCTGCTCGGTACGCTGGTTGCGGCTAAAGATGAGATTGTGGCCAATTATGAAAATTTGGACTATGCCGCCGCGATTCGGCGAATTGCGGGCCTGGCGGATGTTTGCAATAAATACACAGAGGATCATCAGCCGTGGACGGTAATTAAGACCGATCCGGAAAAGGCACGGATTACGCTGACGACGATTTTGAATGCGTCGCGGATATTGACGATTTATTTAAAGCCGGTACTGCCGGTTTTTGCGGAGAAGATCGAGAAATTTCTGAATATCAAGCCGCAGTGTTTTGCGGATATCGGGACGTTTTTGGAAGAA
>CAZVXR010000197.1:0-4470 GCA_964630865.1 uncultured Pirellulales bacterium
CTATCCTACTGAGCTACGGGTGCAGCATCGGACTTTGAAGGAACCAAATAAATACAAAAAATTCAAATGTCGCTTACTGTAGCCACAACACAAGCGACAATTCCTGTTTGGTCATATTACAACACGGCGCACACAATCACAGGGTTACTAAGGTTGAAACACCGCCAAACAGTGACAAAACAAGAGAACTCTCTACGACAAATTTCCACTTACTTTACATTCTACCGGATCGTATTGCAAGATAATTACGGGCAAGCTCCACAGCCGTTCTTGACAATACCTTCCATTCAGGGTACATAATAGCAATGAAAAATACGTTGCTATTATTGCGTGAGTTTGCCCTTTCGCCCGGACGGACTGGGGCAATCGCCCCTAGTTCCCCTTGGCTGGCTGCGGAAATTGTCCGCCAAGCCGGAGTTCGCAAAGCCCAGACCATCGTCGAGTTTGGTCCGGGAACGGGAGCTTTTACACGCGAAATTCTCAAACAAAAGAGCGATTCGGCCTTTTTTGTCGCAATTGAAGCCAACCCCCGGCTGGTCGAAACACTAAAGGTTCAATTACCCCAAACCAACATCGTAGCCGATTCTGCTGAAAACACCCTTTCGATACTCAAAAATAACCAGAAATCCTCAGCCGACTGCATTGTATCCGGACTGCCATGGGCGTCATTTCCCAAGGAATTGCAAGATAAACTGCTCGAAGCGGCAGTTAATTCGCTTCGCCCAGGCGGGCGATTTACAACCTTTGCATACTTGCAAGGTCTTTTATTGCCCTCCGGACAGCGATTCCGCAAAAGATTGGAAGAAACATTCTCCAAAGTTCACCTCGGGCGTGTCATCTGGCGGAATCTGCCGGCGGCGTTTGTCTATCGATGCGTAAAATAATCATTTCGGAATCCAAAAAAGATGAGATACGTCTGGATTATTTTGACCCTAATATCGGTTTGGGCCGCAGGATGCAGCAACAAAAATACCTTATTTACCGGCAGCGACCTGACCGGATGGATGGCATTTCCATACCCCACAACGGAGATATGGTCGGTCAAAAATGGTATCATCCGTTGCGAAGGCAAGCCCAATGGATATCTCCGCTCCGAAAAAGAGTATAGCAATTATCATTTGCATGTTGAGTGGCGATGGCCCGCAGCAGCAGGCAATAGCGGCATACTTTTGCACACCACCGGACAGGACAAAGTCTGGCCCAACAGCATCGAATGCCAGTTAATGAACGGCAATGCCGGCGATATCTTTCTAATTGGCCAGGGCTTATCGGTATCGAAATTCGACATCACCATCCAGTCCGGCAATCAACCCTCCACACAAATTCCCAAACAGCTTGATTCGTCCGAGAATTCGTTTGGTGAATGGAATAGCTATGATATTTTCTGTAAAAACGATACCATCCGGCTTTTTGTCAACGGATTTATGCAAAATGAAGTAACCAAAGTCAGTCGAACATCCGGCGCAATCTGCCTGCAAAGCGAAGGAATGCCTATCGAATTTAAGAATATTTACCTTGATCCATTGAAATAGGGTGCCGATAGCCCCACCCAATTTATAGCAGAAAAGTACAAAAAAAAGCCTTTCTTCATATAGAAATAGCGATTGCTTTTCTGATACTGTAAAATGCAGCGATGCGGTAATCTTTTTGGGTATCAAAGAAAATAGATGTACCTTTTTTTAAGGAAAGCAAACATGTCAAAACTTGACCCAACCAAGCTGAAAGACTGGGAAATCGCAGAATTGGCGGAAGAAACCATGAAATCCTTACCCCAGCTTGCCCGCGATTTGGGGCTGGCCGAGGGGGAGCTTTTGCCGATGGGCAACAAAGTAGCCAAACTCGACTATATCAAGATTCTAAAGCGAGTTGGCAATGCGCCTGTAGGAAAGTACATCGACGTTACCGCGATCACTCCGACTCCTCTCGGCGAAGGTAAAACAACTACCACAATTGGCTTGGTTCAGGGACTTGGCAAGCTTGGCAAACGTGTCTGCGGCACGATTCGCCAGCCCAGCGGCGGCCCGACATTCAACATTAAAGGCTCTGCCGCAGGAGGCGGGCTTTCGCAGTGCATTCCGATGGCGCCGTACTCGATTCGGCTGACCGGCGATATCGACTGCGTAACCAACGCCCATAATCTGGCAATGGTCGCCATGACCTCACGCATGCAGCACGAAGCAAATTATGATGACGAAAAATTAGCCAAACTTGGACTCCGCCGATTGGATATCGATCCCAATAATGTGCAGATAAAATGGGCCATTGACTTTTGTGCCCAGGCATTGCGGAATATTATCATTGGCCGCGGCGGCAAGATGGACGGGGTAGAGATGCAATCCGGCGCCCAGATTTCCGTATCGAGCGAAGTAATGGCAATTTTGGCCGTATCCAAAGACCTGGCCGATATGCGGCAGCGAATGGCCAAAATCGTCGTCGCGTATGACAAAAAAGGAAACCCCGTTACCACCGCGGATTTGGAAGTAGATGGCGCAATGACCGCCTGGATGCTCGATGCCCTCAACCCAAATCTGGTACAGACCATCGAAGGCCAGCCGATTTTGGTTCACGCAGGCCCCTTTGCCAATATCGCCATCGGACAAAGCAGCATCATCGCCGATCTGGTGGGAACAAAACTGTGTGAATATGTTGTAACCGAAAGCGGGTTCGCCGCCGACATCGGTTTTGAAAAATTCTGGAATCTCAAATGCCGGATGTCGGGTCTAAAGCCCAATGCGGTTGTCGTTGTCTGTACGGTTCGCGCCCTGAAAATGCACGGCGGCGGACCTGCAGTCAAACCCGGAGCCCCGCTGGCGCCGGAATACAAACAGGAAAATCTGACGCTGCTGGAAAAGGGCTGTGAAAACTTGATCGCCCACATCAATATCGTCAAAAAATCCGGCGTTTGCCCGGTCGTCTGCATCAATAAATTTTATACCGATACCGATGCGGAATTAAACCTCATCCGCAAGGTCGCCGAGCAGGCCGGCGCGGAAGCGGCGGTCTCTGACCACTGGCTTAAAGGCGGCCAGGGCGCACGCGAGCTGGCCGAAAAGATCATCGCGGTGTGCGACAAAGAAAATAAATTCGAATTCCTCTATTCGCTCGATATGCCGCTCAAACAGCGTATCGAGTTGATTGCCAGGGAAATCTATGGCGCCAAGGGCGTAACCTACACCGAAGCTGCCGAAGCGAAAATTAAAAAATTGGAAGCCAACCCGCGCATCCGCTCGATGGGGATGTGCATGGTTAAGACCCATCTTAGCCTGTCTCACGACCCGGACTTAAAAGGCCGCCCCACCGGGTGGGAACTGCCCATTCGCGATGTCATGGTCTATGAAGGCGCAGGTTACGTTGTGCCGATTGCAGGCGATATCAAACTGATGCCCGGAACCGGCTCCGATCCGGCATTCCGCAAAATTGACGTGGACGTCAAAACCGGAAAAGTAACCGGAATGTTCTAAGGAAATTTAAAAATCAAAATGTAAACATCAAAACGACAATGTAAAAATCAAATATCGCAACACATTCTTTTTTATCTTTTATTTGTCATTTTGCTTTTTGATTTTTAATCTTTGATTTTACTGCATATTTGTTTTAACTAATTGGAGTACATTATGGCCGCACAGATTATCGATGGAAAACTGATCGCCGCACAGATGCGGGAAGAACTCAAGCATAAAGTCGCCGCACTCAAGACCCAGGGCATTACGCCCGGCCTGGCGGTCATTCTGGTTGGCGAAGACCCGGCTTCAAAGTCGTATGTTACGGCCAAAGAGCAGGCTTGCCACGACATCGGGATGTATTCCAGCGACAACCGTATCCCCGCGACAACCACGCAGCAGGAGCTTTTGTCACTGATCGAAAAATTCAACAAAGACCCGAAAATTCACGGCATTCTGGTTCAGCTTCCCCTGCCCAAACATATCAATGAAGATGCGGTGCTGCTGGCCGTGGACCCCAAAAAAGATGTAGATGGTTTCCATCCGGTCAATGTCGGGCGCATGGTCGTAGGACAGGATGCCTATCTGCCCTGTACGCCGCACGGGGTGATTCAGCTTCTTGTCCGTTCCGGCGTGAAATTGGACGGAGCCGAAGTGGTCGTCGTCGGACGCAGCAATATCGTCGGCAAACCCGTCGCCAATATGCTCATCCAGAAGTCCCCTACCGGCAACGCTACGGTAACGATTTGCCATACCCGCACGAAGAATCTGGCCGACCATGTCCGCCGGGCGGATATCATTATCGCCGCCGCGGGCAGGCCCAATACCATTACCGCCGAGATAGTTAAACCCGGCGCGGTCGTCATCGATGTCGGCGTCAATCGTGTGGATGATGCAACCAAAAAGAGCGGCTTCCGCTTAGTCGGCTGTAGTGCGCAGGTCGAAATGGCGAATTGCGCGGCAAGATGGCAAATGACCCATGCGCGTAGTTTAACCGCAAAAGGCATGATTCTCCTTTTTGCGGCTCTCG
>CAZVXR010000198.1:0-1874 GCA_964630865.1 uncultured Pirellulales bacterium
ATCATTTAGCGTACACTGGTATAATGGCGCTGCGTTGGACTCATTTTGCGGCGTATCGGTTGTTACGGTTTGGGAGGCTGCGGCCGGTTCGTTTTGCGCAACGGTCGGCGTTTTTGTCTCAGCCGCCGACAACACCGCAGGCTCTGTAGATTGCCCCAGCAGTTTGGATGCGACCGTATTCTTCAAACGCAAGTATTCGAGTTTCTGTATCTCAAAATATTCAATCTGCTGGCTGGCAGGATTATAAATCATCAGCAACCCTTTGCCGACCAGCCGTGTCTGGGCGGAGACCAATTTCACCGGACCTGCGGTAAAGAATTCCGACCGTTCACTGCTATAGCTTAAGTCATCCATCAAAATCACCGTTTCGGTAAATTGCCGTCCCTCAATCGGCTGGAGACGAATAACCACCTTGCCTGTAAACTGTGCGTTTTGAGGAATCCGACTGCCGCCGGAGGGTTCCATCTCAAATACCCCTCTTTCGGCGTCCATACGGCAGCTAAATCGTTTCTCGAAGAAATTAATATACGGTTTTTCGACCTGCCAATTATTGGACTGCACACCGGGATTGAGCAGGCTTTCGAAACCAAAAATGCGAGAGACCTGCCGGGTCTGAGGATCCAAAATCGTATAACGCGACTGCTGGACGGAATGAACGATCGTATCGTCGATACGTTTTGCCTTCGGATCAAACGGCTGGTCGGCAACTTCTTGTACCGCGGATCCACCCGATACGGGAATTCCCTTCGTTCCGGTTAGACGCAGATACGCCGCAAACAGTGCAGCGGTAATCAGCGCAGCGATGATGCCAATGATTATTTTTCGACCCATTGCGATTCCTTTATTCAGTCCTTCGGCCTATGCGGCGGCTGGTCATCGTAAGCATTGCGTTTATACCAGATAGCATTCAATCAGCTTATCCCATCGTCCCGTTTGCATCAGCAGATATTCGATGACTTCCGCAACGGCGCCGTCGCCGCCGCCGCGACCGGTTACATAATGAGCGTACGGCTTGATTGCCTCAACACCGCTGCCGGCCACAACGGCAAAACCAACGCGCCTCAGCAGCGGCACATCCAGCCAGTCATCGCCGACAAACGCGGTCTGTTCGGCGGTGTACCCGGTATCTTTGAGCAGTTGTTCAAATGCGGGCAGTTTCTGTTTGCAGCCCTGCAAAACATACTTGATTCCGGTCTGCTCGGCGCGAAGCGTCGTTGCCGCCGTTTGGCGTCCGCTGATAATTGCCGACTCGAGACCTGCCCGATGCCACATGGTAATTCGCTGTCCGTCAAGCACGTTAAACCGTTTGCTTTCCGTACCGTCGGAATGGATGATAATCCCGCCGTCAGTCAGTACGCCATCGACATCCAGTATCAGCAGTTTGATCTGATTTAAATCTGTTTTTTTTTCGGGCATCGCGGTTATCCGACAATTTTAATAGCGACAATATCCTGAACGTCAATCAGTCCAATCGGACGATTTTGAGCGTCCACAACCGGCAGCTCGTCGATCCGATACCGATGAAAGATTGCCATCGCTTCGGCTGCCAAAGTATCTTTGCCGACCCGTTTGCAGCCGGCAGTCATAATTTCTTCGGCGTGTTTTCCGAAAACATCTTTTCCAAATTGCGTTACCGCCCGTCGCAGATCGCCGTCAGTAATGATGCCGACCAGCTTGTCGTCATCGCCGATGACCATGACGGCGCCATGGCGTTTCTGCTGGCTGGTAATCTCCAGAAGCTGCTGAACGGTTTGTCCCTGTCGGGCTATCGGCAGCGCTTCGCCGGGCTTAAACCACATGGTCTGTTCGACCGTAATCAGTTTGGCTCCCAAGGCGCCGGCCGGATGAAACCGGGCGTATTCTTCGACGCCGAA
>CAZVXR010000199.1:0-4463 GCA_964630865.1 uncultured Pirellulales bacterium
AGCCCACCAAACGAAACGAGTCCTATGGCGACACTGCCAAGTGCCACCCCGCCAACTGCGATAACGCCTATGGCAATAATGCCTTTAGCAATCCGCAGTTTGCCAGTCGTCGGGTCTATGGCTGGGCCATTTACGATATGCACCAGCGGCAAGCCGAATACGGTTCGCTTGGATTTGTACTCAAAGCCATATATTCTCCCCCGGCGAGAAAGGCCGCATTGGGGGCACATCACGGCCTTGTCGGAGATTCTGTTTCCACATTCAGTACAATTGACAAACTTATTCTGATGAATCGCTTCCAGAAGCTGCTGGTATTCTTCTTGCGTGATTTTGCTCTCATCCAAAAGAGATTTCAGTTCCTGTTCGCTGGTGGGTTCCATTGTTATGCTCCTGATAATTTTTCCAATTTCGTCCGGGCCTGGGCGACGGTAATTTCCCCCTTTTTCAGTTGCTCCAGCACCGCTTTCTTTTGTAAATCTTGTTTTTGCAGTGCCTTATAGTTTTCGATCAGCCGGTCGATGCGGGTCCGAATCGCAGCATAGCCCAGTGATCCAGTTTCTTCGAGGGCTTTGATGCTGAAACCGGCAAGCAGATACTCTTCTAAAAATTGCTGATCCTCTGGAGACAGCCGGGCAACCATTGGCTGAGCAAAGAGACCTTCAATCTTGATATTGCAAGTTGGACAACCCATCGCTTCGACCTGCATTGGCAACTGGCAATAGGGACACTGATTTGAAACAACTTTTTTGCTCATCCTAATAATATTAGGACGCAAATCATAAAAGTCAATAAAAATTTCGTTAAATTTTCAATTATTGAGTAAAAATTTTTATTCCAAAGCATCTCCAAGTTATGCTTCATCCCTATTTTTTAGATACCTTTTATCGAATTGAAAGATTGAAAAATAATTTTTAATTTATTTGAAAATTTTTGCCCGCAAAGCGATTATCCGGCTCTGGTTTTTATTGGACGTTTCAATTCACCGCTGATTACCCAACTACAGATTGTATCCTCATTTCGTCAAAAACTCTATCTTGTGGTGCTTATTTCAAAAATGCCTCTTTTTTTGTCAAATTGGATAATTCAAGAAAAATGGGAGTCTGTTCCGATATGCTTAAGGTAAACAAGGATGTTTAACAATGTTGCCCAAAGGAAGAGTAATATGAGTAAAAGAGAATTAATCGACTGCATCATTGAGCTGAATCGGACAGCAAAACCGGAATTTCTGGCCCAGTTTTCACCCGAAGACCTCGACAAATACCTCGATAACCTGTTGGGCGTCGATGTCGAAGATTACGCCCTCTGTGCATAATTAAAGCCGAGAACCTTCCCCAGGGGAGACTTCCGGGGATGTTTTAAATTCATAACCATGGTTGCAGCAAGACAAAACCCGCCGCTGCAACCCTTTTCTTTTTCAGACCCCATATCAACTCTGCCTGATTTTCTGTATAATACGTCATAATCGAAAATATGGACAAACACAGCGATTTATCTTCATATTCCGATGCGGCACAGCGAAAACGCACAATGCGTCTATCGATTGCCGAAGGGATGATAGCGCTGGTGATGATCGGGTTGGTACAGAATTTCTACGTTCCCTATCTCAATGCGATGAAAGCGACCAGTTTGGCCATCGGTATCGGCTTCGGCAGTTTTCTGCTGGCTCAGGGGATTGTCCAAATCTGGGCGCCGTCGATGGTTCGCCTGCTTGGTAACTACAAAACATTTGTGGTACTTGGCACTGGGATTCAGGCGCTGCTCCTGATTCCATTTGCGATGATGGCTCACTGGTTTCCGTCACATTCGGTCTGGCTGAGTATCGGAGTGATGATCTTTTCGGCTGCCGCTGGCGGCGGCACCGTCGGCGCCTGGTCAGATTGGATCAGCTATATTGTCCCTCGAAAGATGCGCGGGCGGTATTTCAGCTCTCGGACAGCGCTGATTACCTTGTCGCAGTTTATCGCGTCGATTATCGCCGCCCTGATGCTCGACCGCGCCAAGGACGTTATCTTCATCTTCACCTTACTCTGGCTGGTTTCCGCAGTTACACGGGGGCTATCCACAATGCTGCTATCCTGGCACTATGAACCGCCTGAAATTTATAGCCGACCGCCGATACAGGTGCGATTTATGGATTTTGTCCGTCAGATGCACACCCACTCTTATGGCAAATTTATCCTTGCCTACTCGCTGATTTATTTTGGGGCGTACTTTTCGGGGCCATTTTTTGCCCTGCACATGATCAATGACCTGCATTTCAGTTATTTTCAATACGGCTGCATCCAGATGGTTGTACCGTTGGCAACGGTCTTCGGTCTGGGGTTGTGGGGGCGGATTTGCGATCGGCTGGGCAACATTATGCCCATGCGGCTGGCAGCGACGGTCATCCTGATGCTGCCGCTTGGGTGGCTGATCAGCGGAAATTTCTGGTATTTGCTGGGACTTAATACGGTAGCGGGATTAGCCTGGAGCGGATTTCAATTGCTGACTTTTAACTACAGTATCGGCGAACTGCCTTCAGGGCAACGGCTGGCGTATATTTCCTACATGAACGCTATCGCAGCAGTTTTCTATTTCGCAGGCTCTGCCCTTGGTGGCTGGGTCGGTCCGATGCTGCCGACGATTACATCCTTCCAAATTCACAGCATCTTTGTCTTTAGTACGATTCTGCGTCTGCCGGCGGTTTTATTGTTTCAGGCTCTGCCGACCGACGAACCCTCTGGAACCCGGATGAGCGCAATAGAGAAATTCTTCTTTACCCCCCGGCGTTTCATTCAAGGCCGATTTTCACGATAGCAAAAGTTATTGATTTTCAGGCTGATTGGCGGACGGCTCTTGGGGCTGATTTTCCGTGGACGTATTTTTCCCGGCATTGAGAGCATTTTCCAGCTCTGCTGTCGACGCCGTCGGAGCCGGCAATTTAGTCAGAGCATTCATTTTGAATTCCAGCAGCACACCCTGCCGATCATCGGGCATATCATCAAAAACCAAATCGATCCAGATATTTCGGTCTTCATGGACGTTTTCACTGCTGAATACAATCACTTCCGACAGTGATTTTTTGACTAATTTTCCATTTTCGAGAATGCCTATGGGGTAGCGGACAGCGCCTTTGCCCTGGAGATGATTTGCTTTGTCGGAAGGCTTGGTTATCATCCGCATCTGCGCAAGCATCAATTTTATCCCCCCTGAAGATTCTCTGGCGCCGCCTTCGGAGATATCGCTAAACGCCAGATGCGCACGAACCACAGTTACTTTGCCGACGCCGGGAAGCTCCATCGTACGAACGGGTTTATTGCTGCCGCCGGGGACAGACAATGCCTGCGGCGAGCAGACCATCGAAATCTCATCTTTCAATGCGTAACGGTTTAGATGATTGCGATTGACGAAATCCGCGTTCAGGACGGCAAAGCTTTTGCTGGAACTGAGTGAACCGCTGCTAAACCAACTGAACAGCGAACTAACCATTCCATCCGGATTTAAGAACGCCGTCTTCGGGTCGTTCGGCGAAAGAATGGGCGCCTCCGAGGGGAAACGATTATAAATCCAGCCGCCCTGGACAGGAAGCATCCCTAATCCAACCAGCAGATGACCGGAAAAAAACAGGCCCGTTACAATCCCCAAAATAATGTTGACCGCCACTTTGGGCATATTGCCAAAATCAATCTTGGCGCCGACCAGCGGATCAGCCACAGCACGTACCAAAGCAAACCCCAGGATAAATGTGACAATAAAACAACCCGCCGGCACCCAGCTGCCGCCATATCCACGCGAGATAAACACATTGGCCAGCATCTCGTAGAAGTTGAATGCGACAATAGAGCCGAAGATCGCAGCCATAAACGTCGCAAACGCCGTCATCACCGAGCACTTCAGATAGAAGTGAGCGAGGGTAAATCCTGTTATCAGAAAAATAATCAGTATAGCAATCACGTTATGACTCCTGAATTATCCGTTTTTGGACGTAAAATTACGTATGACCTCGTTAATCGAGGTCGAGCCGACAGTTACCTTTTTAATGGACTGCTCCTGCATATAGAGCATTCCGGCTTTTCGAAATGCCGAACCGATTTCCTGGATGGAATTGGAAGAACGAATTGCCTGACGAAGTTCGTCGGTTATCCGAATGGTCTCAAAAAGACCCGTTCGGCCGTAAAAGCCGGTTCCCTGACATTTTTCACACACGATGGGCTTACCGTGTTTGTCGTATTCAATTTCGCCCGGACGATAAAACATATCCACTTGATCGGCGGGGATATTAAATTTTTTGAATAACGCCGGATTGGGCTTATACGCCTGACGGCAGTCCGGACACAGCATACGAACCAGACGCTGGTTAATCACCGCCTCAAGAGCGTCGGCGGCTATATTTTTGTCCCCGACGAGCTTTAGAAACTTATCGACAGTTTCAATGACACTGTTGGCCACGAGCGTCGCATAGACCACCTTGCCGTCTTTGGCCG
>CAZVXR010000200.1:0-3482 GCA_964630865.1 uncultured Pirellulales bacterium
GATGGAAATCCGCAGCGGACTGTCGGCAGGCCAGCAGTTGGTCATCGGCGGTCAGCATAAATTGACAGATAATACGCCGGTGGAAATTATTGAAGCTGCGACTTCATCAGACAGGAGCGGCCAGAAATGAAACTTGCCGAATTCAGCGTCAATCGGCCGGTTACGGTAACGATGATATTTCTCGCCATTTTTATACTTGGCGCCGTTTCGCTGCAGCGATTGCCGGTGGACAACATGCCGGAAATCGAACCCCCCAGCATTAGCGTACTGACGCCCTGGCCCGGCGCCAGCGCCGAAGATGTCGAGACTAAAGTTACCCGTATCGTCGAAAACAATTTAAGCATCATCAACAATCTCGACGAGATGACCTCGATTTCCAGAGAAGGATTGTCGATGGTTACCTGCAAATTTGACTGGGGGACCAATCTCGACGAAGCGTCCAACGACATCCGTGATCGTCTGGAATGGGCTAATCGCGTCCTGCCCGACGATATTGACCAGTCCATGATATTTAAATTCAATACGTCGATGTTTCCAATTCTGTTTTTCGGTGTTACTGCCGACGAGAACTGGGAAAAGATGTATGATCTGGTTGATGATGAGGTAGTTGATTCGCTCAAACGTATTCCAGGGGTTGGTGCGGTGCAATTATTTGGCGGTCTTCGTCGCCAAATTAATGTCGAAATTGACCGCAATAAACTGGCGGCGTATGGACTTTCGCTCAATCAGGTGGAAGATGTTTTGCGTGAGGAAAACCTGACTCTGCCGGCCGGATCCATTAAAATCGGTCGGATAGAATATACGATTCGTGTGCCGGGCGAATATAAAACACCCGCTGAAATTCGGGACATCGTGCTCAAACATGACGATAATGCGATGGTTTATATGCGTGATGTGGCCAGCGTGGCCGACAGCTTTGAAGAACAGAAACGATTTGTGGAAATCAACGGACGCAATGGGGCGATGATGATCGTGCAAAAACGATCCGGCGCTAATACTGAGCAGGTCGCCAGTCTGGTCAAGGCGGAAATCAAGAAACTCCAGTCGCGGCTGCCTCGCGATATGAAACTGTATGCGATTATGGACAGCAGTGAATTTATCGTCCAGTCGCTGGACAATCTGACCCAGACAATCTTGTGGGGGAGCGTTTTTGTGATACTAACGACGCTATTTTTTCTGCGCAGCGTCCGCATCAGCTTTATCAATATCATTGTTATTCCATTTTCGCTGATCATCTCGTTTGTCTTTATGTATTTTATGGGCTGGACACTGAATGTGATGAGTCTGGCGGCGTTGTCGATCGCGCTGGGGATGGTGGTCGATAATGCGACGGTGGTGCTGGAAAATGTCGCCAGCCATATCGAACGCGGACAGAAGGTTCGCGAAGCGGCGATGTTTGGTACCGACGAAGTCGGCGTGGCTATCAGCGCCAGTACGCTGACGACGATTGTGATTTTCCTACCGCTGATTTTTTTGACAGGCATTGCAGGTATTCTCTTTAAGCAATTGGGAGCCATTATCACGATTACTCTCGTCGCATCACTGTTTTGCGCGGTAACGCTGACACCGATGATGTGTGCCAAGATGCTCAAGCCGCTTCCATCCGGCCAGAGCAAAATGGTTTCCAGCGGCTGGTTCTTCCAGCTTGGCGAAAAAACGCTGGTCTTCATTGAAAGTCGGTATGAAAGACTGCTGGTTTTGGCGTTAAAGCATAAAATACTTGTCGTCATTGCGGCGATAGGAATTTTTATCAGCAGTATGTTTATGATTGGCGCTGTCGGCAGTGAGTTTTCACCCGAACAGGATACCGGCGATATTTCCATTACAGCGGAAATGGCCGTAGGGACGCGGGTTGAGGTAACCAACCAGATGTGCAGGCGGATGGTAGCCCTGGCCAAAGAGGTTGCCGGCGAAGCGAATATCGAGCATACCTTTTTCCGTGCCGGCGAATCCGAGGGCGGCATTGGGACGGCATTCGGCGACAAGGAGGGTACGCATATCGGTGAAATCAACCTGAAGTTGATTAAGATGAGCAAGCGTGACAAAACCGCCAAAGACATCGTTCGCATGATTCTTGACCGGGCAGCCAAGTGGCCGGAGATTGCCAAGATCACTGCTACAACGGGCGATTGGATGAGCAGTATGCTTATGGGCGGCGGTAAACCGCTGACAGTAGAAATCCTGGGGCATGATCTTGAAGCGACTGACAAGCTGGCCGTTCAAATTAAGAAAATCGTCGAAGAAACGCCCGGAGCCAAAGATGCGATCATCAGCCGCGATATCGGCAAGCCGGAACTGGTCGTCCGAGTGGATCGTCAGAAGGCCGCATCGATAGGACTTAACATTACCCAGGTAACGCAGGCGCTTCGTACCCAGTTTTATGGAAAGGAAGCGACAAAATTTCGCGAAGGCGAAAATGAATATGATATCTTTATGCGGCTGCCGGAATCGCAGCGGCAAAGCGTCGAAGATATTCTTAATGCCGAAATTGTAACGCGTTCGGGCATACGAGTACGTCTTGACAATATTGCCCAGGTCGTTGAGGAGTCGGGACCGACACAGATTGACCGTAAAAATCAGCAGCGTGTTGTCAAGGTCTCCGCCGATGTCTATCAGCGGTCGCTGGGAGAAGTGTATGCTGATATCTACAAGCGAATCAATCGTGAGGTTGCAGTGCCGCAGGGTGTGGAGCTGATTTTTGCGGGATTGGTAAAAGAGCAGCAGGACGCCTTTGGCGACTTGCTGCTGATGATGGTGTTGGGTGTTGTACTGGTGTATATGGTGATGGCCGCCCAATTCGAATCGCTGATGGATCCGTTTGTGGTGATGTTCTCGGTGCCGTTTGCGTTTGTCGGGGTGGTCTGGTCGATGTGGCTGACGGGTACAACGCTGAACATTATGACCTTTATTGGATTGATTCTGCTCATTGGTATCGTTGTCAACAATGCGATTGTGCTGATCGATTACACCAACATTCTAAGAGCCAGAAAATATAATCTGTACGATGCAATCTGTTCTGCGGGGCGTCAGCGTCTGCGTCCGGTTTTAATTACCACCGCCACCACTGTTTTTGGGATGCTGCCTTTGGCACTGAGTCGGGGAGAAGGTTCCGAGTCATGGCGGCCGCTTGGGGTTGTCTGTATCGGTGGTCTGAGCGTTTCGACGCTGGTAACGCTGATATTGGTGCCGACGATTTATTACATTGTTGAAAACCTCCGTCATAAAAAAAATAATCATATAAATGGAGCGGCCATAAAATGAAGATGATATTGGCGATTTACAATGTCGCAGTCGATAGCGAAGTGATGGATGCAGTCCATGCCGTCGGCGTCAGGTGCTACACCAAATGGCCCCGGGTCGTAGGCGAAGGTCAGCAAACCGGGCCGCGACTGGACGATCATATCTGGCCGGGAGCCAATACGATGATGATGATGGTTGTCGCCGAGGAACTTGCTACGAAGGTTATGGCGGCATTGCAGGCC
>CAZVXR010000201.1:0-7135 GCA_964630865.1 uncultured Pirellulales bacterium
CCGCGGGCGTGAAGTTTGTTGGTGCTGATGCCGACTTCGGCACCGAGCCCGTAACGGAAGCCATCGGCAAATCGTGTGCTGGCATTCCAAAAGACATCCGCCGAATCCACCCGCCGGAGAAACGTTGCGGCGGCGACCTTGTCGGCCGTTACAATCGCGTCCGTATGCCCCGAGCCATAAGTATTGATATGGTCGATGGCTTCTGCGAGATTGTCAACCGTCCGAATGGAAATAATATAGTCTAAATATTCTGTTTTCCAGTCCTGCTCTGTCGCTGGCTTGATGTCGATAAATTGGCGGGTCTTTGGGCAGCCGCGAAGCTCGACGTTTTGGCTTTCGAGAGCGGCTTTGGCTTTGGGCAGGAATACTGCTGCGATATCCTGATGCACCAGCAGTGTTTCTGTCGCGTTGCAGACAGCGACATACTGGCACTTCGAATCCACAGATATTTTAACCGCCATATCGATGTCTGCGGCCTTATCAACGTAAACATGGCAAATGCCGTCGGCATGTCCCATCACGGGAATTGAGGTATTGTCCATAATATGCCGGACGAATTCATTGCTGCCTCGCGGGATAAGCAGGTCGATATACTCGTCTAATCCGAGCATCGCCGCAACATCGGAACGTGTTTCGAGCAGTCCAAGCCAACCATTGGGGATGCCAGCTTTGACAGAGGCGTTAGTGATAATTTCGGCAAGGATTTTGTTGGTGCGTATTGCTTCTGATCCGCCCTTGAGCAGCACGGCGTTGCCGCTTTTTAAACACAGCGAAGAAATCTGCACCAGAGCGTCCGGACGGGATTCAAAGATAACGCCGATGACGCCGATAGGACAACTGACCTTGTACAATTCCAGCCCGCGGTCTAATTCCGTCGCCGACAGGGTTTTGCCCGCTGGGTCGTCCAACGGTATCAGGCTTTTAAGCCCATGGCAGACCTCGTCAATTTTGCCTGCATCAAATTTGAGCCGTTTGAGCAGGGGAGCGGCAAGGCTGTTTTCTTTGGCGTCCGCGATATCGGCGGCATTGGCAGCAATAATCCGCTCTTTGCCGGCCAGCAGTGCCAGACGCACGGCCTCGAGAGCGGCGTTTTTTTGCTCGGTGCCTATCGCCGCCAAATCAATAGACGCTTTGCGTGCCTGTTGGGCTAACTGGTGAATATCCATAGTCTATTTCTGCTTTCGGAATACGGCCACCACGTTTTCCACTTCGACCACGAATAGCCGATTATCGCCCTCGAAATCCACCGGAATAGCGCCTTTGGGGTTAAATAAGACCTTGTCGTACTGTCTTAGCGGGTATTCGCTGGACATCTCGACTTCCGCCGACACCGCGACGATTCGTCCGGTGATGGTGGGGATCTCAATATTATCCGGCAATTGAATGCCGCCCTTGGTCTGTTTTTTGTCCTCATCCTTGCGGATCAGGACGCGCTTGCCGATGGGTTCGACGATTTCAAAGGTTTCTTTTGAGGCCGACTCTGTCATCTCATTCCTCAATTACAGATTGACATTAAATTAGGATTATTCTTCTGCAGTTTCTGAGCTTACTTTCCGCGTTGTTTTCTTTTTAGCAGTCTTTTTTTCTTCGCCCGCGCCTAAAATCTCTTTGGCTTTCAGTTCATCTTTGGGCGGCCACTGTCCTTTGCTTTGCAGGTCTTTGAGCATATCCAGTTTTTCCATCTTGACAATCGTTCGGCAGCGGGGGAATTTATTGCATCCCATAAACGGCCCGCGTTTGCTCTGGCGGATGACCAATTCGCCTTTGCCGCATTTATGGCATTTTACGCCCGTCGGCTGGGCGGGCTCTTTGGGCGGCTTGGGTTTGCCCTCTTTGTCGAGATTGACAATCGTTTTGCAATTGGGGTAGTCCGAGCAGCCGAGGAACGTTCCGAATCGTCCCCGTTTTTGTATCAGCGGTTTGCCGCAATTGGGACATTGATGCTCGGTAACAACCTCTTGCACCATTTTGCCTTCGCTGTCGCAGGGACAGGCGAATTTGCATTCCGGATATGTTGAGCAGCTTAGGAATCGCCCATTTTTGCCGAGGCGATAGACCATCGTTGCGCTGCACTTGGGGCAGTTGTATTCGCTGGGCTGCATCTCGGCTTTAGCGTGTGTCATTTCCTCGCTGGCGATTTTGAGACTCTTGCTGAAAGGGTCGTAAAATTCCCGTAAGACCTTGACCCAGTCCAGATGTTGTTCTTCGATTTTATCGAGCTGTGTTTCCATGTGGCGTGTGAATGCGATGTCCATGACCTGCGGGAAAAACTCATCGAGTTTATCGGTAACCACCTCGCCGATGGTCGTGGAGTAGAACTTTTTTTCTTTCTTTTCGACGTATTGCCGATCCTGAATAGTCGAAATAATCGACGCATAGGTGCTTGGGCGTCCGATGCCCTCTTTTTCGAGAGCCTTGACCAGCGAAGCTTCCGTAAAACGTGCCGGCGGTTTGGTAAAGTGCTGCTGGGCATCAATATAAACTGGTTCGACAGCCTGCCCAATCTGCATCTCCGGCAAAACCGGCTCTTCCGTGGAGGTTTGCCAGACTTTCGTAAAGCCGTCAAATATCTGTACACGCCCCGATGCACGGTAGATGCATGGCCCAATTGAGGTCTTGGCTTCGATTTCCGCCCGAGTCGTATCCCATTGCGCAGCGGCCATCTGGCAGGCGACAAACCGTCGCCAAATCAGATCATACAATTTAAACTGGTCGTCGCTGAGAAACTGGCGAATGTCATCCGGAGCCAAATCCGGGTCGGTCGGACGAATGGCTTCGTGCGCTTGCTGGGCGTCTTTGGAGGATGAAAAGAAATTTGGTTTTTCCGGCAGGTAGTTTTTGCCGAAACGGTGCTCGATAAAATGCCGAGCTGCGCCAATTGCTTCGCCGGATATATGCGTACTGTCGGTACGCATATAGGTAATCAGACCCAAAGATCCCATCGAGCCTAAGTCGATACCTTCATATAATTGCTGTGCGAGCATCATGGTTTTTGACGCCGAGAACCCAAGCCGATTGGCGCCGGCCTGCTGCATTGTGGAGGTGATAAACGGAGCGCCGGGACGCGACTGGACACGGTTGGTGGTAATATTGCCTACGGTAAACGCTGCGCCTTGCAGGGCGTGCAGAACCGCCATCGCTTGTTCTGAATTTTCCGCATGAAAGGCCTTGCCGCTAACACTGTGAAGCTCCGCTTTAAACGCGGCATGTCTGGCAAGCCAAGCGTTTTGCTCGGCGACCGTCGGGCCTTTGTCTTCGTCCTGGCTGGACCCGATAAATTTTTTCCACTGCTCGGCTAATTGCGGGGCGGGTTTGGTTGAGAAAACTCCCGGAATGAGCCAATATTCCTGCGGATCAAATGCGCGAATTTCACGCTCGCGCAGGACAATCAGCTTGACAGCCACGGATTGCACGCGGCCTGCTGAAAGACCTTTGGCGACTTTTTTCCATAATAAGGGGCTGATTTGATAGCCCACAATGCGGTCCAGAATCCGCCGTGCCTGCTGAGCCAATACGCGGTAGTGATCGACTTTGCCGGGATTGGTAAACGCCTTTTGGATGTCATTTTTCGTAATCGCATTAAAAACAACGCGATAGGTGTTTTCCTCTTTAAGCCCCAAAACTTCCGCAAGGTGCCAGGCAATCGCCTCACCCTCACGGTCCAAGTCGGTTGCCAGATAGACCGAGCCGCATTTTTTGGCGTTGCTTTTCAGGTCGGCAACAGTCTTTCGTCGGCCGGCGGTAATCTCATACGTTGGCTCGAAATCATGCTCGATATCAATATTAATGCCTTTTGACGGCAGGTCTCGTACGTGACCCATCGACGCTTTGACGATAAAATCAGGACCGAGATATTTATTGATCGTCTTGGCTTTCGCAGGCGATTCAACAATAACGAGCGATAAATTTGACTCTTTTTTTGCCATTCTCACACTATAATTAAGGATAATATAGAATTATAAAGTCTTGATTGACAGGGCGAACCTGAACTGTCGAACCATACAGACCCCCACTCGGCCTGTCAAGTAAAAACCTTTTCAGCAGAAAAAGGGTGTTATTCTATCCTGAAATTACAAATTAAGCCAAGCTTTGCAGTTTAGGGACATAAATATTACTTTTTGGCAAAAATGCCAAAAAATTTCTGTCGCAGCGTTTTTTTTAAAGCTACAGAGCAATTGTCAGAGGCACACCACAAAAATTAAGCACTTTCATTTGCAGGGACAGAGCGTCATTGAGTATTTGGTAACACGTGTATACTTATTTAAGAGGAATTCCCGTATCATCGGCAATAAAAACATCAGGCAATTTAGCAAAATCTGAATGAATGCTCAAGTTTTTGCATGCACCCGTATCTTCTATGTAGTATAAATGTCGTCCGTGAGATGTTCCTTGATTTCTCAGGAGTATGTTTCCAGTTAATTAAAATGAGAGGTACGATGCAAGTGGCTGACGTATAAGCCAAGGAGTTCAGATACGCAAGAAAGGGAAAATAGGATGTTTGGCAATTTGTATATTCTTGACTGGATTTTTATCATAGTTTTTCTGGCGATCTCGATGGGGGTCGGGCTTTGGTTCTCCAAGCGGGCCAGCGAAAGTGTCGATTCTTATTTTGTCTCCGGCAGGACGCTTTCCTGGTGGCTGGCAGGAATTTCTATCATCGCAACGGGATTTGCTTCTGACACGCCGATATGGATATCAAGCCTGATTCGACGCTGCGGCGTACACTATGCGTGGCAGTACTGGGCGCCATTCATAGGGGCCGCATTGGCGGCCGTACTTTTTGCGAGATTATGGCGGCGGCTGGGGGTTATTACCGATGTGGAATTTATCGAATTGCGATATTCAGGGAACTGTGCATCAACCCTTCGATTTGCAACCGCCTGCACACAAGCACTCCTGTTTTGCCCATTGGTGATAAGCTGGGTTACCAAAGCCATGGTGGTAATTGCAAGCGAAGTTACTGGCATTTCAAGGGAATACAGCTTAGTACTGACACTTGGAATCGTAGGACTTTCCATCATCATTAGCATGTCATCCGGATTGTGGGGAGTCATTTATACGGATTTACTGCAATTTGTATTGGCCATTGTTGGCACATCCCTGCTTGCGTTTTTTGCGGTCAGAGAAGTCGGCGGGCTTGGTGCCATGGTAACAAAGCTTGGCGCCATGACCGACTGGCCGGGGCATGCCCTCAATTTAGTTCCGAGCATCGGGTCGGAACCAACACAAATGTCCGTTTGGAATGCGATTGGTTACTTTGGTATATTATGGATTATCCAGGCGGTTCAGGGGGGGTGGGGGGCGCAAAGGCTTTTAGCCTGCAGGAACGCCAAGCATGCAACGTATGCCCAGCTTTTGGCAGTCATTTTATATTTTGGCGTCATCGCATGGCCATGGATATTGACCGGGATATGCTCAGTGATACTGCTGCCGACTCTCGGGGATGGCGCTGACAACGATGTCGCCTATCCGCGGATGATTATTATGCTGATGCCGGTTTTGTTGAGAGGTATGGTTGTGGCAGCGATGATCGCGGCATTTATTTCGACGGTCATAACCCTGTTTAACTGGGGTTCGTCTTATCTGATCAATGATGTCTATCGACGGTTTCTGGTTAAAAATGTCAGCCAAAGACATTATGTCAATGCAGCACGAATGATGACGGTAGGAATAGGGCTGCTGGGCGGCATCATTTCGATGTATGCGGAGAACGTCCAGCAGCTTTTGAGCATCTCGTTTGTGGCGATGGCGGGGTCAATGTCCGTCAATCTCCTTCTTCGCTGGTTCTGGTGGCGGTTTAATGCCGCCGGCGACCTGGCCATCTTAATCACCGCCTATATCGTCAGCCCGCTGATGCTCTTTACTACGCTATTTAACGGGCCGGCCGCCATGATACTCCGGCTGCCGGAGACAGTTCAGTTTAATTCGGACCCGAATCTGTTAGGCGCAAGAATGCTTCTTGTAATGCTGATTTCAACCGCTGTCGGTGTGATAGTCTCGTTGATGACCAAGCCGACGGAGGAAAAAAAACTCGAAGAATTTGTTATGAGGGTGCGTCCGTTCCATTTCTTCTGGATGCCGGTAATTAAGCGAATCGGCTGCGTGTATCATGAGGATGAGAGTCTGGGCAGGACACTTGTTTCGTGGCTGATTTTGACGATAAGCGTCGGGGCTCTGATATTTGGCATCGGCAACCTTTTGTTCGGTTCTATCCTCTATGGAATCGTATTCATTATCGTATTTGGCATCACGATGTATCTGACGATCAGGCGAATCAATAAAGATTTCGAAAATAATTCTTCTATTGCATAAGGAGTTAAACAAATGAGTAAGAAAATTTTGAGTACTTTATTAGTCACCGCAATTTTTTGCGGGTGCAGTTCAAAAAAAATAAATTCTGCAAACCCCTTATCTGACCCTGACAATAAGGGCGGATGGGCTATCTATGACCAAATGACAGATGAGTTTGAAGGTGCGGAATTAGACTCATCGAAATGGCATAATTACAATCCCGACTGGAAAGGCCGAGCGCCGGCCATGTTTGACAGCAACAATGTCGTTGTAAAAGACGGCAAGCTTTATTTGTATCTTAGAAATGAACCCAACAAGACCGTGTTAAATAACCTTTCCATAGGCCTTGCCGGCAATAATAATTCACCGGATGCGGATGGTTTTAGCGGTTTTACCTCCGCGGCCGTAAAAAGCAAAGAGCCGGTCAAATACGGATATTTTGAAATCAAGGCCAAATCGATGAAGGTAAACGCCTGCAATGCTTTCTGGTTTTATAATCGCGGTTTAGACTGGTGGAATGAAATCGATGTTTTCGAGATTGTCGGCTCGAAAGGTTTTGAAAAAACCGTAAATATGAATATGCATGTCTTTAGGGATCCAACCTCTAACCACCATTTTGAAAAGCACGACGAATATCATCACACCGAAAACCTCGCAGACAATTTCCATGTTTACGGCGTTGAATGGGACGGTCAAACCATAAAGTGGTATTTTGACAGCAAACTCATCAGGGCGTTGGAAAACAATTATTGTCATGACCCGCTTCACTTGAACCTGGATGTAGAGACGATGCCGGACTGGTTAGGCCTACCCGACCCGAACACCTTGCCGGCGGAATATGTTA
>CAZVXR010000202.1:0-7852 GCA_964630865.1 uncultured Pirellulales bacterium
TGGCCGCTCAAATGGCCGAACAGGTTCGCAACGGCAAGCAGATGCTCTTAGTTACCAGCGGAGCTATTGGGATGGGCGCCCGCCGGATTAAACTCAATGGTCCCGCCGTCGAGATGGACACTCGCCAGGCCTGTGCCGCTATCGGTCAGCCGCTGCTGATGCATACCTATCATAATGCGTTTGCCAAGCACGACCTGACTGTCGCACAAGTGCTGCTGACTTCTGAAGTGCTTAAAAATCGCAAGAGCTATCTCAATTTAAAAAATGCCGTCGAGCGTCTATTGGAGATGGGGGTTGTCCCGATATTCAACGAAAACGACAGCGTTTCGACCGATGAAATCGGCACGGCATTCGGGGACAACGACCGATTGAGCGCCCTGATTGCCAGCAAAATCGACGCCGACCTGCTTATTTTGCTCACGGATATCGATGCTTTATACGATAAAAATCCAAAAGAGCATGCTGACGCCAAGCCTATCCATGTCGTTACCGAAATTACGGACAAGATTGTCAAAGCCGCTGGCGGCAAAGGCTCAGTCTATTCCACTGGCGGAATGAAAACCAAAATTATGGCGGTCAAAATCGCCGCGCATGCCGGCTGCCGGGTCATCCTTGCTCACGGACGGCAGGATAATGTCATCCGGCAAATCCTATCCGGCAGCGACATCGGCACCCTGTTTTTGCCTAAAGAAAAACTATCCAACCGCACGCGATGGATACTCAATAACCCCGCCGAAGGAAAAATCTGGGTAGATGAAGGAGCTTTAAAGGCATTACATGACCACAAAAGTCTGTTGCCAAGCGGGATTAAGCAGGTCGAAGGCGCTTTTGAGGTCGGCGCCGTTGTGCAGATTAACGACATCGCCAAGGCCGTAACCAGCCTATCCAGCGATGAACTAAAGATGCTGGCGGGCAAACACAGCAGGGAAATCCGGAAATTGCTCGGCCCCGAAAGGCGGGATGTCGCGGCGGTACCCGAAGACATTGTATTTCTGGACGACCTTTCCGGAGATTTGACTTGACCTGTGGGGAACTTTGGGCTATTTTGGGGGTCTGTTTTTAGCCGGAGTGGCGGAATGGCAGACGCGCGGGATTCAAAATCCCGTCTTGGCAACAAGGTGTGGGTTCAAGTCCCACCCCCGGCATTGTTTTTTTAAGCAGCAAAAGAACGACCCCTTGCGTCTGTAGCTCAATTGGATAGAGCATCAGTCTTCGGAACTGAGGGTTAGGGGTTCGACTCCCTTCAGACGCAGTCATCATAACACATTGCCAGTAAATCACTTAAAATGAAGTTTGGCGGGGCTATTTGACACCCAATAACGCCTCGCATAAGCTTTCGTGTAACTTTTTTTGCCAATTTCTGGAAACTTTTATTAACACATCAATTTAATCCTTGACGAAATGCAAGCTTGATAGTTAAAATGGGTAAAACGAGGAAATTGGGTCATATTGACCCGCGAGGAGAACCAAACACATGGCAAAGGTAAAAGATCTATTTACAACCGGTCAGGCGGCCGTGATTTGCAAGGTCAGCCAGCAAACCATTATTCGCTGTTTTGATGCGGGTAAACTGGAGGGTTTTCGCGTTCCCGGGTCAAAATTCAGACGTATTCCCCGTGAAAGTGTTATCAAATTTATGCGGGAAAATAATATCCCGCTGGCAAATCTGTCTATCGCCGGCAAAAAGAAAGTTCTAATTGTCGATGATGATATAGAAATAGTAGAGCTTCTGCTGGATGTATTAAGCAGGGATGGGCGATTTGAGGTGCGTACCGCGACAAGCGGGTATGACGCCGGCTTGGTCACGCAACAGTTTCGTCCGGATGTGATATTGCTGGACTATATGCTGCCGGATGTCAACGGCAATATCGTCTGTCGAACGATTAAGAAAAACGCGGACTTTGCCAATACGCAAATCATTATTGTCAGCGGCGTGGTTAATCAGGAAGAAATTGAAGAACTGCTCAAGTCCGGCGCTGCGGATTTTATAAAAAAACCGTTTAATATCTCTGAATTGGTCGATAAGCTGGCGGCCTTGTCGCCGGCATAGTCCTATGAACACTCCGGAAACCAAGACATCCGTTGCTCGTCAGGTTGAGCTGATAATCCGTCAATTGAATACCCTGTCTACACTGCCGCAGGTGGCAGCGGGAGTTCTGCCGTGTATTTTACAGGAACCCTTTCAGGTATCGCGTCTGGCGGAGATTATCGAAGCTGACGCCGCGATGACAGCCAGCGTGCTTGCTCTGGCAGGAAAATCCGGATTGGATGTATCTCGCCCCCTGGCGGAAATGATTGATGCTTTGCCCCCGGCAGACCTGCGCGACGCGGTTTTATCCGTAAGGGTTGTTCAGGCATTCGACATTCCGTCGCCAACTGACGAAAAACGTCCGCTTCCGCAAAAACAACTGGCTTTACACGCCTTGGCGACAGCCTGCTGCGCAGAACTCCTCGGTGAAATCGTACTCAACGCCTCGGACCGCAGGCTGGCATTTACCGCAGGTTTATTGCACGATATCGGCAAAGCAGCGATGAATGAGGCCATGCCCAAAAGTTTTGATCAGCTTGTCGTCGAAGCCCGGCAAAAACAAGCCTGCTTTGCTTCTGTCGAACAGGAACATCTGGGACTAACGCATTCGCTGTTGGGCAAGCGTCTGGCGGAAAAATGGCTTTTGCCGGAACCGATTATTCAGTCAATCTGGCTGCATCATACCGATACCCATGTTTTATCTGAAATGCCTTTCGGCCAATTAGCGATGGTTGTCGCTCTGGCTGACGGATTGGCCCGACAGTCTGGAATCGGACAATCGGGCAGCTATGACTGTCCCAATCAGATTGCCCTCCTGTCGCAATTGCTGGGGCTTACTGAAATACAGATTACACACATCGCACAGGAATTGTCGGCGCAGGTTGAGCGAAGACGCCGACTGCTGGGACTGGTCGATACACCGGGGGCAGCGGACTATCATGACGCTATTCATCAGGCCGCCGCCCAGTTTGCCAGAGATAACAGCAAACTGAGCCAACAGCGCCGACACAGCATCGATACAACCGTGTTCGCCGAACCGATTCGGTCTTTTTTGGCATCGCTTTCGGCGGGCAGTACACCCGACCGTGCCGCAGAGCGATTCGCGGCCTGTCTGCAGCAGACGCTTTCGGCTAATGTTGTCATGGTACTGCTCTGGCCAAACCCATCGGAAAGTCTCGTGGAAATCGCGATTGCGGACCGCAAAGGCGACATCGAAACAACGGCGCTGTCGTCGCCGGACATGACCAGGCTGCCGCATGACCCGTTCTCCGGTAAATTTTTGATTATTCCGGCAGCGGAACATTTCGGGTGGTGCGTCGAACAGACATATTATCTCAACGCCGCGCAAACGATGGCGGCACCATTGCTGCTGTCGGGCAAACTCGTCGGCGTAGCACTGTTTGAGACACAGAAAGAAGTTGCCGCTGATTCGCTGCAGCTTTTGTGTGCCATTGGAGCGTCGGCCATTACTGCCGCCGGAACGTTTCGTCAGCAGCGGGAGCAAGCTGAATGGATGCTGGATTTAATGAATAAATTACGCCAATCCGGCCACGAACTGGCCGAGGCGCAGTCGCTTTCAGCAATCGCGGAAATGGCCGCCGGAGCCGCACACGAATTGAACAATCCGCTGGCGGTCATCGCGGGTCGTTCGCAACTGCTTATTCAGGGCGAAACCGATCCGAATAAAAAAGAGATTCTCGAACAGATCGAACAGCGAGCCCAAGAGATTTCCGAGTTGGTTACGGATTTGATGGCGTTTGCCCGTCCGCGCGAACCGTACAGACAACTGGTATCGCCGCTGCTGATGATTTCCGAGGCAATGGAAAAAACCTGCGCCACGCATCAGCTGAAACAATTGGAAGCGGCTCTGACTGGGATTGACGAGCTGGCCGATGTCTTTGTAGATAAGCCGCAAATAACCCTCGCGATTGTGTATATTTTATCGAATGCGCTGGAGTCTTATTCGGCCGGCCACGGACCGGTAACGATTACCGGACAGAATCTTCCGCAGGAAAACGGCGTCGAAATCCGCATCATAGATCATGGCTGCGGAATGAATGAGGCGACGCTGCGACAGGCGACACGGCCATTTTTTTCTGCCAAACCCGCCGGCCGTAAACGCGGTATGGGATTGGCGCACGCACAACGGCTTCTAACCCTCAATGGCGCAAGTCTGCATCTGATCAGTCAGCCCGACAAAGGAACGACGGCAATTGTCCGTTTGCCGAAAGTGTAAAATGAATCCCAAGGCGATTATCATCGGGGCAACTTCAGGCATCGGCAAAGGATTGGCGGAACTGTTAGCCAGCCAGGGATGTACTGTCGGCATTACCGGCCGGCGGATAGAATTACTCGAGTCGCTTCGGGCAACCCGACCTGAGGCGTTTGTCGCGGAACAGATGGATATTGCCCGTGTCGAAGAGGCACGGAATATCTTCAATCGCCTCGTGGAAAGACTGGGTAGTGTTGATTTAGTCGTCATCAATTCCGGAACTGGCAAGCGAAATGAGGAACTCGACTGGGCCATTGATAAACAAATCATTGATGTCAACATCACCGGCTGTACGGCAATCGCCAATGCGGCTATGCATCTATTCTTCAAACAAGGCTACGGCCACCTGGTCGGCATATCCTCCATTGCCGCATTGCGGGGCAGTCGCTATGTCCCCACCTATCCGGCCTCCAAGGCCTATCTATCCACCTATTTAGAGGGTTTGCGCCACAAGGTTAAACACGAAAAACTGCCGATTAACATCACGGATATCAAGCCCGGCTTCGTCGATACGGCGATGGCGCAGGGAGATTATGTCTTCTGGCGAGCGCCGGTTGCCAAAGCTGCAGAGCAAATCTATCAGGCAATTGTGAAAAAGAAAAAGGTTGCCTATATTACAAAACGCTGGCAGCTGATTGCCTGGGTGCAAAAATGGCTGCCGGACTTTTTGTATTACCGCGCCTAAAACCAGCTGTGTGCTTTTCTACTTCAATATTTGTAAAAGATTTGTGACATCGTCCGTCCATAGATCTATCCCGGACAAATCTGATTTCGGCGACCTTGCCTTTTGCTGCAGCGATGGAATCGCAAGGGCTTTATCATCCCTGCTCAACAAAATCCAATCCGACCCCATCGCCCCAATACCGACAATCTCATCATTTTCAATCCACATTTTATCCAGATTAAAATGTTCCGCCATCTTCCAAACCACCGACTTTAAGTCCAGATGCATCGTAGAAAGATGGAATGCCAAAACACCATTGGGGGCCAGATGTTTAAGGTAAATTTCGAACGCCTCTTTCGTCAGCAGATGTATCGGCACGGCGTCCGAACTGAAAGCATCCACAATCAGAACATCATAATTTTGCGGCGGCTCGCTATCCAGCGTTAAACGCGCATCGCCGAGCACAACATCGACATTGGCCCGGCCTGCCGAAAGATAGGTAAAATATTTACGTGCCAGCCGTTCAACTTCGGGGTTGATTTCATAAAAGCGGACAGTATCGCCGGGCTTGCCGTAAATCGCTATCGTGCCGACACCGAGGCCGACAACGCCAATTGCGCGGCGATCCTGTTTGGGCATATTCTCCAGCAGAAGTCCAACACCGCTTTGGGGGCTGTAGTATGCGGTAGGAATCAATTTTTTCTGCGGCCACTGGAATTGCAAACCATGAAAGGTTGTTCCGTGCTGCAAGAGTAATTTGTGATTTTCCGGATCATTGGGGGCTTCTTCCCAAACCGTCAGCACACCGAAGAAATTTCGCACATTTTCGATGGCAGTCTGACCTTTCACGGATTTATGCCCCTGAAAGAGAATGCCGAGCGTCCCAACAACCAGCAGCGCAACAACCCAAATAGTTCGTCTGACGCGATACGCCAAAGTTCCTCCCTGCTGTACGATCAACAGTACACCCACGGTCGCCAATAAGCCCAAATGCAGTTCGTGATAGACATTAAATACCAGCGGAGCAATCACAGCTACAAAAATACCGCCCAAGGCACCGCCGGCGGCAATGGCCAGATAATACGCCGTCAGATGCGACGATTGCGGACGAAGCCGATACAGTTCGCCATGGCAAACCATCGTACAGAAAAATAACATCGCCATATAAAGGCTAATCAGTGTTACCGCCCCCAGTGAATCGCCGGCATTGCGGGCATAAATCACCCCGGCCATACTAAACATAAACAGCGTCAGAAACACAGGACGCTGATACCATCGCGGATGGTCGAAGCAAATAATGAACGACAGCAGATAGAGACACAGCGGAACAATCCACAAAAATGGAATCACCGCAATATCCTGCGTCACCGTCGTCGTAACCGCAAGCAGCTCAATCGATGCACAAGCCGGCAAGGCGATCCATAACAGCAGTTGTTTTTTTGAAAGGGGTGCGGATTCAATGCGGCTATCGCTGCTCATGATTGAGGAACAGGATGACGATTTCATGACAGCGGCGATTGCGATTAAAGCATAAAGAATAGCATAAAGCAAAAACCCCGCCGACCAGACCTTTGCAATGGCCGGACGAGCCATCTGCGGTTCAAATAAAAAGGGGAAACTCAGCAGCGCCAAAAGCGAGCCTGTATTGCCGAGAGCGTAAAAGCGATAGGGAACCGCTCCGGGAAAAAATCGGGCAAGCCAGGCCTGCAGCATCGGCCCGGTAGTTGATAAGATGAAATACGGCAGTCCCACACAAACCGAGCAAATTAGCAGGATTCTTAAAAGAGGATTCTCTCCCGGCAGCGGCTTGAGCGATTCGGCAGGAACAATCGACAACGTCGCGACGGCCAAAATCAGCAGCAGAACCTGATTGATCGCCTGTTGCCGCAGAGAAAACCACCGACTGTTCAAGTGAGCCCAACCATAGCCGGCCAACAGGAATAATTGGAAAAAGAGCATACACGCTGTCCAAACATCGGGAGTTCCGCCAAACCAGGGCAATAAAAATCGCCCCATCAGCGGCTGCACCTGAAACAACAAAAATGCCCCCAGAAAAATCGTTGTTCCAAATAGCACAATCAGGCAGACAGGCCACATTTGAGATTTATTGGATATTTTATACATTCTATTATTATTTAATCCCAATCCATAATCCGGAAATTGGTCGCACTTACTATGACTTAGCCATTTTGGCAAAATCCGCAAGGACAGCTTGGCAGTCGCCCGTCAAATCCATGGACGGACACGCCGCCAAAATAGTGCGCTTCAGTTTAAAATTTGCGAAATATTTTCCAATCGAGAATCGTCAATGGCTAAATCCCTACCAGCCCGTTGTCGGCAAAAATGGCAAAGTCGGCCAGGTCAACCGTGCCGGTTTTGTTAATGTCTGCGCCGTCGCAGAAGCTATTGTCTGCCGAACAGGTCCGGTCGAATAACACATCGAAATACTTGCCCTGAAATATCCAGCCAGCCCCCCGGCATAAATCTCAGAAAGAGAAGAAGCAGTAGAGGCAGCCACTGCCCCCGTGCTGCAGCAGTTAGTGATAGTCCCGACGGCGTGCCCCGGAATCGATATCCACAACATAGACGATACAGTTAAGGCAAATTAAATTCCGGAGAATATTTTTCCCCCAGCCTCTGCACCTGATTAATCCAATTGTGGCCATTATTTCATGGCTTTCCAGTGGTTTCTGTTAATACCCAACAGATTATAGACGGCAAAGACAGGCAAGGCAAGACATAATCTCCAATTCACTCCGAAGGGATGTGGATTTGGAGTTTGGCGATGTAGAGCTGCGTTTTATATATCATTGTATCATATTAGGATCGCTCGCTATTCTCTTTTTGGATTGTGCGGCAAGGCGGTTGTTATCAGGACTTATCCTCT
>CAZVXR010000203.1:0-3241 GCA_964630865.1 uncultured Pirellulales bacterium
ACAACAGATGGGATTTCGTCTTTATTCAATGCCTGAACAGATTTCTCGCTTTCATGCAAAATGAGGATATTAATAATGCCGGAGACAAGCATGACGAATAAAGCCGCCATGAAAGCGACGAATATTTTGCTTTTTACGCCGAGCTTCATAGTAAAACCTTTCATCTGTAAATCGCCAAAAACAACTCAAAAGAGCGCTCAACACCACTCCTGATGCCTGTTCTATTGAATGGACTTGGAGCGGCGTTGAGCGATTTATTTCACCGTAAATGGACTAATCCATTTTGAAGCCGACGTAGTAAACTCCGACGACCTCGCCTGCTTCATTTTTGATCGGTTCGTAACCAGCCTCATATTTCTTGCCCAATATATCGACTATGCCGTAATAAGCTTCGCCTTTGGAGATAGCAGCAATGGCTTTCCCATTAGGATCAAGCATGGTACCCACGGCGCGGCTACCATCGTCTTTTACCACGTTGGTGGAAACACGTATATACCCATCGCCCTTTTTAGCAAAAAAAGTAGCGGTACAAGCATATTTCGTCTTGATCGCATCAACCAGAGTGTAGTTGCCATTTATTTTGGTCGTGCCGAACATAAGCGACGAACCATCCAGCTTTGGTGTGCCCAGTTTTGCAGCTTCATCCTTCATCTCTTTAATTGCCGCTTGTACCTGGGCGGCATTTTTCCCTTCTTCAGCGTAAGACCATGCTGTGAGCGAAACAACTGTCAGAAAAATTGTTGCCATAATAACTGTGCTAAACTTGCGATCCATAATTTTACCCTTTCTATTTTGATTGTTCGTGTTTATTAACTTTATTACCTATTCAAACCTTTTGTTGTGTTGTTGGTACAATAGCCCCTCTTTTCTGATACCTAAATTTAATGGCAGATTCCATTCGGTCATTTATGTGGTACTGATGCTGTCGATGGAAAGATATCGGCAAAAAAATAGCAGCGAATAAGGCATTTTAGCTGAATCCATGAAGCGTAACCTGCTGGTGCATTCGACCTGTTTCAAATAAAACTTAGGCGTACCCCGCAAAAACCCTTTACGTCCGATAATGCATTCAAAGAATTGCGCCAAGCCTCATCTATCTGAAACCACATAAAAAAAGGGGGTGATTCGAGCACTGCGCAAAAACTGTAGAATTTTTTCAATAATTCCCTGTTATGGAATTAACACCCGATAATCAGACAGATTGAACCCAAATTTTGGAATTTGAATTGACGGACTCGGCACAACAGGGATACAATCTACTACCGAAAACCGTTCATTCACCCAACAGGAACGTCGGAATAATGTGTATTTTCAGATATTCGGGTACCGCGGTACTGTTGCTGTCGGCAGCATTTCTGGCTGCCGGCTGCGGGAAGCCGTGTAAACTTCACGAGCGCATTGGGTCTTTTTTCGGGTCGCCCTACGGGATAGAATTTCCAGATTCGGGTCGGATGGGAAAACATTGCTACAATGGCGGCTATGACGAATGCAATGGAATGGTTTACACCTGCAAAGGCGGATTTATCGACATCGCTCATGTACGCGAATCCGCCGACCGCACGGCGTATCTTGCCGAACTGACATTCCAGAATCTGATGATGGAGCGAACGGAATTTTCATTTCAGATTATCGAGCCGGCGCATTATTATGTCAAAATCCAATACCCCCCCAATTGGGCTGGCCTGGGGTTTGATGAGAAAGCGGCACAAGCGGAGCCTGTGGCAGTCCTACTCGGTCAGTATCTTGCCCAGAAAACAACGGTCTGGCACGAAATCATCACTTGGTTCGGCTTTGCCAGTACTGGAGTTTTTTCGGAACAGGTCTCGTCGTTTTCATGGGAGGACCCTTACTCAGATTTGATGGGGACAGATCTGGCAGTTATGGCGATGGAAGATACGCGGCATTCTTACGAAGATGCGATGACCTCGCTATTAAATGAACAACTTGTCGCGCTTGACGCCCAGACGGCGGAAATAAGCAAAAACGCGATGGAGATTATCGAAAACCAGTGGTACACAACCAAAGTCCATTTTCTGATTCGAATGTTCAAACGTAATTTTGATATCGGCACCGATGACGGCTACATCACACCCTGGCTGGTACCGGGAATCTGCCCAGACGCAACGCCGCTGCCAAAACCGGTACCCAATCTGGAATTGCTAAAGCCCCTCGGATTTTGTGCAGAGTTGGAAATCGAACCCAAAGAGCTTGAAAAATACGAGATTTTTAATGCCCTTGGCCTCGAAAGCCATGCTCGCATACGGCCGGAAGTCCACTTCCCAGGGATTATGGAGTTTATTAAAAAGGAAGCCTATAAAATATATACCCCGGAGGTCGAATTGCCCAAATTAAAACCGCTTTGAGCTGAAGATATGCGATTTTTGTGCAAAACCCACTTTTTTTGCAAAAAGAGCTAAAAACAAAAAAAACGATACGGTAATCCGGTTTTTTTTGAACTGTCTCTTGCAAGTTGAAAAAAAATGAATATAATTCCCTGTCTTATTCGCCTGTGCAGTACAGGGTAGGTAGCTCAGTCGGTAGAGCAACGGACTGAAAATCCGTGTGTCGGGAGTTCAATTCTCCCCCTGCCCAATGAATTAAAACCGCATTTTTCGATTGGAAATGCGGTTTTTTTATCCTTTTCGCCTTCTCCCTCTTTACCCTCGGACTGACCAAAATAGACCGCGCTGACGTACCGCTGACGCTCACTTTTGGCATCGTTCACGTCAGCGCTTTTTGCCTGTGCTTTTTGGATAACCTGCGAAAATATTTCTGATGTAAAAGCTGCCCCCGGCAAGCTGGCCATTGCTGCGTGTTCCTGTTCCGGGAAAGCCTTAGCGTAAACATTCATAGTCAGCATCGGGGTAGAGTGCCGCGCCAGCTTCTGGGTAATCTTTACAGGGGTGTTCGAGTTCGCTAAAAAGGAGATATAGCTGACCCGCAAAGAATGGAAATCAATCGGTCTCCCTTCGCTGTCTTTGGTCAGCAATCCAGTGGCCTTGAGGTCTTCTTTGATCCATTCGCTCGGCCTCGCGTGTTTGCTGAAATCCGGGAACAACGGCGCATCGGGTGTTGGGTTTTGTATCTGTTTCCATGCTGTCAGCATCTTTGCCAGTGCTGGCGGGATTGGCTGCGTCGCATACTTGCCGCTCTTAGTCTTGCTTCCATCAAGCAGAATCGCAGGCGTTGCAGCGTCAAGGCGAACATCTGCCCATCGAATCGCAAGCAGTTCACCGCGGCG
>CAZVXR010000204.1:0-2738 GCA_964630865.1 uncultured Pirellulales bacterium
GAGATTCTCCGGCCGCTATTCCAGGAGCTAGGAATAGCAGAACTATCAAACCGATTACGATGGTTCTTTTTTTAGGCATTGAACCTTTTTAGCGGTCTCTTTTCGGTTCGTACTCTGTATCGCAGCAAAATTGGCGATTGCGAATCAAAACTTCATCTGCAGCCGGGCAAAAAAGATTCGGCCGGGTGTTTCACTGGGATAGTATAAAAGCCCAACAGGTGTTACCACCCGCTCTGTTTCATTGAATATGTCACTGACGCCAACGAGCAATTCACCCGTTGCTTTATTCATTTTAAACGCCTTGGACAGCGTAAGATCAACAACGTTGGATTTTGACACATCGCTGCAGGGACCATTGCTGCCGGAGGTCGACGATGTATATCTGTAATTTGCATTCAATACGAATTCCTCAGCCAGAAACAGCCGTCCAGTCAGCCCCGCCTTATGTTCGGCAGGAGCGTACGATCGCGTCAACTGCTCGGTGTTGATACCTACTAATTTCCCGTCATCCTGAAATTTATTGAGGGTGTACCAGACAGAAAGGCTGCCTTTGTCTCCATACCATTCAATTTCGGTTTCAGCTCCCCACGCTTCGGCGCCGGCGATATTGCTGGCCATGGTAGTCGTTGTTACCCCAGGGATCACTCCATTTCTCGTATCATATCCGACCATATCCGAATACTCCTGCTTGTAAACATCCGCTGAAAAAAGGACATTCCTGGCCAGACTTCTATCGTATCCGATTTCATAAGACTGGAGGCCCTCATTGTCCAGGTCTTCATTACTTCTAAGCGTAACCGCATAAGTGCTCGGAGGAAAAGGAGGAGAAGGGAGACTCATTCGCCCGACGTTTGTTCTTGAAAGGCCTGCCTTGGGCGCACGGTAGGCACGGGCATAAGCAAAACGGAGATGTTCTTCAATATCTTTATTTAAATCGATAAGCGCCGCCAAACGCGTCGACCAATCCCGCCCGGTTAAATCCGAATAATCCTGACGAAATTGTCCTTCAAACGCCAGAGAATCGGTCGCCTGCCAGCGATCAATCACAAAGATGCCCCCTGTACTATCCCGCAGAGGATCCTCTGTCAGAGCAATATCATCCGAATACATCATATCCTGATTTAACGACGTAAACCGTACATTGCCGCCGACGCTTGCGGTATGATTTTCAACCGGCGAAAACGTCAACTGGGCTTCCACATCATTTTCCATAGAACCATATTTAATTGAGGAAGGCCATCGGGTGTCGGCAAAATTGCCCGTCCATTGGATATAGCCGCTGGAGGATTCATCGAATTGCGTCTGTAATTTGGCGAATGAACGAATCGTTTCCTCATAACTGCTTGTTTTCCGGAAAGAAAGCAACATCGGAAAAGACCCGATATCTCTATTTGACCATCCTACCCCAAATGACAATTCGGTGTCTTTCGACAGATGATTGATAAACTCGGTGTCAACTATTGAATTGCGACTGAAATCCCGCGTCTTATAGTTGCCCCAAATCGAACTGGTGTAAGTTTCGTCCAGCGCATCAGACGTTGCCTCCTGCTGGTTCCAACCGCCTGAAATGCGCCAGCTCCACTGCTTTTCCTGGGCGGCCCAGCGAAATTGCTCATAGTTGTCGCCGAACGTATTCCACTGGGTGGACAGCAGCAGCCCCAGGCAATCTTCCGGTTTTTTGGTAATCACATTGATCACGCCGTTAAACGCATTGGCTCCCCACGCCGCCCCGCCGGGACCCCGGACGATTTCGATGCGTTCAATATCTTCCATCAGCAGAGGCTGCCGCATAAATTCAGAGCCGCCAAAGAGCGGATTTTCCGCCGTACGTCCGTTAATCAGCACTAAGGTTCGATCCGAATAGACATCATGCAGGCCGCGGACGCCCATTGCATACCGATTGCGATCAACACGAAGCATGTCGATCGAAGGGGAAAATTGCAGCAGTTCGTAGATATTGGTCGCTCCGCTGTAGTGGATGTCGTCTTGAGTGACAACCGTTATCGGAACCGAGGTTGTATTCAATTTCTGGCTTTGCCGCGAAGACGAGATAACCTCGATCTGAGAGAGCTCATCGAGCGACATGCTGAAAATGTTGATTGGCTTGGATACGGACTTTTCTTCGGCATATCCAACCTCGACAAGGCCAAAAACAAAAAGAAGTGCCGTCGCAAGGACGCTGCCGCACAGAAGCTTTTTTCTCATCATTTTCATGGTCGTTTCCTTTTCGTTCTTAGACTGTTTTTTCAGACTGCAATACCTAACCTGCGATTATTCGGCAAAAACAGGATTCCGATTAACCAAAAACTCAAAGAGGATATTGATGACCGAGAATTTATTGGGTAACTGTGTATCTTCGAATTTTTTATGCGGAGGCGTGATATACACCCCCTCGCCTTTTTGATAAAACGGCTCTAATAACGCTGAAATTGAAGATTTTATGCTTCGGTGGACCTTTTATGTGAATCGGTAAACGACAGACTTGTTATCCGATTTAAAGATGTATGATTGGATATGAATACGACGGCAAACAAGCCAAAC
Organism: uncultured Pirellulales bacterium; assembly: GCA_964630865.1. Lineage (GTDB taxonomy): Bacteria > Planctomycetota > Phycisphaerae > Sedimentisphaerales > Anaerohalosphaeraceae > Anaeroglomus. The sequence goes on from CAZVXR010000204.1 coordinate 2,542, forward strand.
TCTGCCCAAAAGCAAAGAAAGAAACCCCGCCTTGATCTGATATTCCGACAAAACCAGAGATTCTCCGGCCGCTATTCCAGGAGCTAGGAATAGCAGAACTATCAAACCGATTACGATGGTTCTTTTTTTAGGCATTGAACCTTTTTAGCGGTCTCTTTTCGGTTCGTACTCTGTATCGCAGCAAAATTGGCGATTGC
>CAZVXR010000205.1:0-4494 GCA_964630865.1 uncultured Pirellulales bacterium
CGGGTGATGGATGTGTTTATGGGGGCGGGGTTTATCCTCAAGGAAGATATTATTAAAGTCCAGCACAATTGCTCGGCGACCAGCCGATGGGTGGGCAAGGCGAAAAAAGCGGGGTTCTATCTGATTATGCACGAGCATCTGTTTATTTTTCGTAAGCCGGAGCGCGGGGAAGATTTGGGCCGGGTGAAAGAGTCGTGCAAGTAATCGGCAAAGGCGGATTATGCCCACGCAGAGTATTTTATGTCGCCTGTATCAGTTTTAAGGGTTAAGGGGTAGGTTTTAAGGTGTGGGATTTTTATGAGAGTATATCATAGGTCCTATAGGGCGAATGGGACGGATAGGAATTTTATTCAACCCCGTTGGGGGTTGTGTGTGGTGTGGCGGATTCGGTTCTCCGGATTTCATCCGGAGCTATTCGGGTTCAATCCCTTACGGGATTGTTTTGATTGCAGATTGACGATTTGAGAATGAAATATTATTTCGCCCCCCACGCCTACGCGGGGGCAAGCTTTTCAGGGCTTTGGTTTTTCGTGGAGCCGTGTTCCGGCGGTTTCCACCGCCGGCTATTTTGGCATGACCCCTCCGGGGTCCGAAATTATGTCGTCCCCCGTGGGGACTCGATTGGGTGGGGCGATCTTGGGTCCACGGGCTGACGTGGCTATCTTATGGCGCCTGCTGCGCAGGCTGAAAAGGATAAGGGAATTTTTCCCGCATGAATGCTGCCGTCCGAACGGGGAAAATAAGGCTTGCTAAACGGGAAACCATTCTCTATAATGCCCGCCTTGAGTTTGCCCGACCTCGAGAGGGGTTGCCCCAATCTTGATATTGCCCAGGTGGCGGAATTGGCAGACGCGTCAGGTTGAGGGCCTGATGGGGTTAATACCTCGTGCTGGTTCAACTCCAGTCCTGGGCACTTTTCAACACAATCAAATTTAATTTCACATCGCTATTAGCGCATATTATGGACAAAGAAATAGCAATATTAGGAATTGAATCCAGTTGCGATGAGACCGCCGCGGCGGTAGTTCGGAACGGCAGGGAGGTTTTGTCGTCGGTGGTCGCTTCGCAGACGAAACTGCACGAAAAATATGGCGGGGTTGTGCCGGAAATCGCTTCGCGGGCGCATCTGGAGAACATCCAGCCGGTCGTGCGGGAAGCCCTTGAAAAATCAGGGGTTACGGCTGAAGAGATTGATGCGGTGGCCATTGCCAATCAGCCGGGGCTGGCCATTGCCCTGATGGTGGGAGTTACCGCGGCTAAGACGCTGGCGTTTATGTGGCAAAAGCCGCTGGTGGCGATCAACCATCTGCACGCGCATCTGCAATCGGCAATGATTTCGGCAGAGTGTATTGGGCTGCCCGCTATTGCGCTGATTGTTTCGGGCGGACATACGAGTTTGTATGAGGCACAATCGCCGCTGGAATTGACGCTGCTGGGCTCGACCATTGACGATGCGGCGGGTGAAGCGTTCGATAAGGTGGCAACGATTTTGGGGCTTCCGTATCCCGGCGGGCCGAATATTGAAAAAACCGCACGGTCGGGCAATCCTAAGGCGATTGATTTTCCCCGGTCGCTGATGGGGAAAGACTCGCTGGATTTTTCATTTAGCGGGCTGAAAACGGCGGTTTTGTATTATTGCCAGGGGCAGGATATGAAAGGCGAAAACCGCGTTAGTCAGATGACGCCGCAGGAGATTGCCGATATTGCCGCATCATTCCAGCAGGCGGCGGTCGATACGCTGGTAACCAAAACCAAACGTGCGGCCAAACAACTCCATGCAAAAACCGTCTTGATGGGCGGGGGCGTGGCGGCTAATTCAGCGCTGCGGGAAGGGATGCTGGCAATGTGCGAGAAAAATAAGCTGGCGCTGCTGGTTGCGCCTAAGCCGCTGTGTACGGATAACGCGGTGATGGTGGCGTCGCTGGCGTATTATAAGTATGCTGCCGGGCAGTTTGCGGGACTGGATTTGGAGCCGATTGCAACGAGTTAACTCTATGGAACGCAAGCAGATAGAACAGCTTTTTGAAGAGGTTAAGGCCGGGCGAACGGAGATTCACGCAGCGGTGGAAAAACTGCGTCATCTGCCATACGAGCAAATGGGTTTTGCCTGCGTGGATCATCATCGGCAGATTCGCTGCGGGTTTCCAGAGGTGATTTACTGTCCGGGCAAAACAGCCGAGCAGGCGGCACAGATTTTTGAGACATTGGCGAAAAAGGGCGGCACTGTCATCGCCACGCGGGCGGAGAAAGCTTTTTACGAACAAGTCCTTTCTCATACTGCACTTACGTTGCGTTATGAGCCGGCGGCGCGGATGATTATCCTTGAGCAAACCCCGCCGGAAACGACGGAGGGGTATATCGCAATTGTCACCGCGGGGACGGCGGATTTGCCGGTGGCTGCGGAGGCGGAAATGACGGCTAAGATGCTTGGCCAGCAGGTCAAAATGGTGTGCGATGTCGGGGTGGCCGGGCTGCATCGGCTGCTAAATCACATCCCGACACTGCAACAGGCGGCCGTGGTGATTGTGATTGCCGGGATGGAGGGGGCACTGGCCAGTGTGGTAGGGGGGCTGGTAGATTGTCCGGTCATTGCGGTGCCAACGAGCGTCGGATACGGGGCAAGTTTTGAGGGGCTGGCGGCACTGCTGGCGATGCTCAATAGCTGCGCTTCGGGGGTTAGCGTTGTCAACATTGACAATGGCTTTGGGGCGGCTTATTCGGCAAGTTTGATCAATATGAAGATTGAAAAAGCCGCTGGGACAGGAAAAAATCACCGCGAACGTCCCTAAAAACACTGATTATTGTGAAAAAAATCAAGTTATTCGCCTCAACTGTCGATAAATTGTGAAATTTGCACAAAAATTTGCTTGAAATTTGTAAAAGACAACGGTACTGTTTCTGTCCATAGAAACTGTATAAGAAATGTAGAGTATTCGTTTCAAACAAAACGAAATCTGGTTAAGTATGGAGAGCGTTATGTTAGGGATCGAGGATAAAGGGATTGTAGCGGCATATCTGTTATGCATCGCCAGTTCGATTTTGTGTGTGGCCTATAGCTTGCTAACCCGCAACAAAGGTGACGAACCGATTCAACCATCGGATGTCAAGTGGGTCGCAGAAGAGAAAAAAGTCGAGCAGGAATTTTAGTTTCCCGCCGGTAACGTCGTTTTCAAATCAACCCAAACCGCGTTCACTACGCCTTAGGAGGTACTTATGGTATTGGCACAGTTCGGTCTGATGGACATTATGTTTGTCTTATTGTATTTGCTGGTGATTGTCTATCTGGGCTGGTTAGGCTACATGCGGACCAAAACCGCTGCCGATTATCTGATTGCCGGTCGGGAGATTCATCCGTTCATTATGGCGATGAGCTATGGCTCGACGTTTATTTCCACCAGCGCAATCGTTGGTTTCGGCGGCGTGGCGGCGATGTTCGGGATGAGCCTGTTGTGGCTGACATTTTGTAATATCTTTGTCGGGATTTTTATCGCGTTTGTGTTTCTGGGCCCCGCAACACGGCGAATCGGGCACGCTCTGGATGCTCATACGTTTCCGGAGCTGCTGGGCAGACGCTTTAACAGTAAGTTTATTCAGGTTTCTGTGGGGTTGATTATTTTCTGCCTGATGCCGATTTACGCCGCGGCGGTGCTGATCGGCGGAACGGAGTTTGTTACCGAAAAATTCGGTATTTCATACGAAAGCGCCTTGCTGATATTCAGCGTGATCACCACCGCTTATGTGATTATGGGCGGATTGAAGGGCGTAATGTACACGGATGCCTTGCAGGGGGCGATTATGTTTTTCGGCATGCTGTTCCTGCTGATATTTACCTACGCCAGTTTCGGCGGGGTTACCCCGGCACATCAGCAATTAACCGAAATGAACAAACTGCCCTCGCTATTCGGCAAGATCGGTTTCCAGGGCTTTACCGCGATGCCGAAATTCGGCTGGGGAAAGCCGGACAACGATTTGTGGTGGATTGTGATTACGACGCTGGTGATGGGCGTGGGTATCGGCGTATTGGCGCAACCGCAGTTAGCAGTACGGTTTATGACGGTTAAAAGCAAACGCGAACTGAATCGCGGGGTACTCAGCGGCGGTGTGTTTATCCTGTGCATGACGGGCGTAGCTTTTGTAGTCGGCTCTCTGACCAATGTCTACTTTTATAAGAAAGAAGTCATTACCGGCAAATTGATTGCGACAACGGAAAAAATCGCTGTGATTGTCAAACAGGAAAGAGACCTTGTCGTTAAAGTGCCCTGCAAGCTGATTCATATCGATACCAATGGCGATGAAGTTGCTGATGTAGATTTGGTCGCCAGTGGTTACGATGTGGAAAAGGACGGCAAAGTCATTCCATTTTCCAAACTGATGCCAACGGCAGAGATTACCAATAATGCCGATGGGACGGTTACCGTCAAACCGAAAGCCATTTCGTTTTTGAGATCATTAGTCAAGTCTAAAACGGGAGACTGGATGTTCAACTCGGATTCG
>CAZVXR010000206.1:0-19181 GCA_964630865.1 uncultured Pirellulales bacterium
GTCATGCGGCAGCCTGCCGCCCGGAAGCGATTCGATATAGACATCCGCCGCCGGGATGATATGCGGAATCGGGATATGCAGCCATGCCGATTCCTGGAGCATTCGTTCGGTGGCGTGATATAAAATATCTTCGATAAAGTCAATGGCTTTCTGTGTGCCGGCATTAAAGTCCTGTTCGACGCCCAGCAGGCGATAGGCCGGAATGGAATGCTGGATATGCAGCAGTTCGTAGCCGACATTGGAAAACAGTTTGATTGCCGCGGTCATCGAGCGAAAACCTGCCCACTGGCTGTTATTGCGTGCTCCGTAGGAGTCGAGCAATTCTTCGACCTGGCTTGATTGTGCCAACAGTTCGCCCAGCAGGGGACGCGTCAGACGCCCGCAATGATTCTGATGCTGAGTAACCAGAAAACTGGCGGCTTTGAGCAGTGTCTGGGCTCGTCGACCGATGAGCCGTGCAAATTCTTCGTACGCTATTGACGCTATTGCGGCCATTATTTAATTACACCTTGGGTTGATGTTTTTTTTATAGAACGAAGAACTATACCTTATCAGACAAAAAAATCAAGGTAATTACCCATTCCTGTCAGCCGGCATTTTACACGCCGAACTCCGCGATAACCGGCGTATGGTCGCTTGGTTTATCCATCCCGCGAAGCGTTTTGTCTATCCGGCAGTCGGTGCATTGCTGTGCCAGCGGGGCGGTGGCCAGGATATAATCCAGACGCCATCCGATGTTGCGCTTAAATCCATTCGGGACGCGATAGTCCCAAAAACTATACTGTTCCGATTCTGGATGAAACCGGCGGAATACATCCACAAATCCCCACCGGATCACTGCGTTTAACGCGTCCTGTACCTCCTGACAGAAACAGACGTCTCCCCAGAGTTTTTTGGGATCGTGGACATCTCTGTCATCCAGGGCTACATTCAAATCACCCATCCATAATATCGGCTGGTCGGGGCAGTAAGTTTTGTTAAAATAGGAAAGTAAATCAGAAAACCACTTGAGCTTGTATTGAAATTTCTCACTATCAAGGAATTGTCCCTGTGGAATATAGGTGTTTATGATCTGGACTTTGTTATACGTTATTTTCAGGAATCGAGCCTCTTTGGCTTGGTCATCGGGCAAAAAAGTCTCAACATTTTGTGCGGGCTGGTCGCTGAAAATGGCCACACCATTGTACTTTTTTTGCCCGGCAAAGACAACGTGGTAGCCAGTGTCCGCAAAGGCATCCAGCGGAAACTCGGTATCCTGGACCTTGGTTTCCTGTACACAAAGAACTTGCGGGTGATGCTCGGCCAGCCACGGACGAAGAATATCCACCCGGCTGCGTATGGAATTAACGTTAAATGTTGCGACTTTCATCTGGATTCCTTTCCATCGCCTTATTATCAGGCATTGTGGTTAAAGTGTCAAGATTTACAGGACATATTGAAGCAGATGGTTATGGTCGAGAATCGCCACTGCGGTATTGACAAAACATTAGAACTATGAATAATAGACTTGGAAAATGTTTGGCCTATCGGACCCCGGCAGAGGTTTTCTGGAGCAAATCCAAACGTTGCGCTTCAGATTGAAATTTGCGAAGTTAAATGTATTGAAAGAGGGATTATGCTTTACCGAACAGGAAAGGCAGATAGAGGTCTGCTGGCGGGTATTGTGGTTGGAGTTGCCATCCTGTTTGGTGCGATTTCCATCTTATTTTTTGACTCTGCCGGTCGAAATGGCAGCGGTTTGCCGCCGGAATATACGTATGACATCTCTGAATACACAAAAATCGCTCCAGAATTGATTTTATACAAGCAAGTCGGCTCGGCCATTCCAACAGGTCTAAAGCTCTCTCATTCGATAGCGGTTCAGGGTAGTATCTACGTTGCGGGTGATTTCGCGATTGTGAAATTAGGTGCAGCGGGAAAAATAGAAAAGAACCTCGATCTGGACGCTTCCCCCACATGTCTTGCGGTTGATGCAAATGGGAGAATTTTTGTCGGCGTTCAGGATACGGTTATACTTTTGGGTGCAGACGGTACAAAGCAAACCCTGTTTTCAGTTCCGAATAAAAATGCAATTTTGACGAGCATCGTTCTCGATAATGAGCACCTTTTTGTTGCCGATGCGGTCAATGGTTTGATTTATTGTTATGACAGGAACAACAATCTTGTCAATACCATTGGCCAAAAAGACCCAGCCAAAGAGGACCACGCAAGATTTGTGATTCCAAGTCCCTATTTTGATATTGCACTGGCCTCGGATGGCTTGCTTCGCGTAGTAGATCCGGGCAGGCATAAAATCATCGCCTTTACCATCGATGGCCATCGGGAATGGGTGTGGGGCGATGCTTCCCCCAAGATTGTGGGCTTTAGCGGCTGCTGCAATCCGGTGAATTTCGCGATTCTGCCGGATGGGTTATTTGTTACGGTTGAAAAAGGTCTTGTACGGGTAAAAATATACGATAGCGAGGGTAAATTCCTTGGTGTTGTTGCCGGCCCGGAACAATTGGAATTGCACGAGCCGCAGCGAGTCTGCGACACCCCCGATCAGTGCCAGAGCAAAGGTTTTGACGTGGCGGTGGATAACGAAGGCAAAATCTATGTTTTGGACACAGTAAATAATGTGGTTCGGATTTTTGAAAAAAAGTAACGAGGCGGACTCTGTAAAGTTGCATAGTGGCCGCCGACAGTGGCTGGCGGCGTCAGCTCGCTGGGCGGTTGTAGGCGTATTTGCCGCGGCGACCGGGATGCTCTGGAAACGGAATGGCATTACCCTAAATCGGCAAGTATGTACTGATATGGAAGGGCGGCTCGGTTGTCAAGAATGCGGCGCATTCGACAGTTGCGGCCATCCAAGAGCATTATCCGTTAAGCAATTTCTGGAAAAACATAAATGAGCGAATCGGATAAGCCACAATTGAATCGGAGGTATTTTCTGCGCGAAGGTCTGTGGGGGGCATCTCTGGCCGGGCTTGCCGGAGCAGGGGCGGTATTGGCATCCAAAACACAAAAACAAAAATATGTCTGGCAGCTTGATCCGCACAAGTGTACTTCCTGCGGCAACTGTGCAACATTCTGCGTTCTTCAGGAGTCTGCGGTTAAATGTATTCATGCCTATGTGATGTGCGGCTATTGCGACCTCTGCACAGGTTACTATCGCCCCGAGCCGAAGACGCTGGATACGGCTGCGGAAAATCAGCTCTGTCCGCGCGGGGCGATTAAACGGACGTATGTCGAGGATCCCTATTTCCAATATACGATTGATGAAAAACTGTGCAATGGCTGTGGCAAGTGTGTCAAAGGCTGCAGCGCATTCGGCAATGGCTCACTTTTTTTACAGGTGCGGCATGACCGCTGTGTCAACTGCAACGAATGTGCTATTGCTGCGGCTTGCCCGGCAGGAGCATATAAGCGTATCCCGGCCGACCAGCCATATCTGTTAAAGGGGCAGGAATGAAACGCGCTGTCGGGATGATCATTCTTGGTATGCTGTTATCTGCGGCCGTGCTGGGCGTCCAGCGGTTTCCGCCGCCGCAGTTTGAAAGCGGCTATACTATTCCTACTCCGACAACGCCTGGTCCTCGTCCGGCCATCCGGGATTGGGTTGATACGGGGATATTGGTTCTGGCTTTATGTCTTGCGTCTTATCTGACACTAAAAAAACGCAGCCGAAAATGGATTGCCGGTCTGATGATTTTTTCGCTGCTGTATTTTGGCTTTTGGCGCAGGGGCTGTGTTTGTTCCGTAGGTTCTATCGGCAATATTGCCTTGGCTGCGATGGATTCAACCTATGTGATACCGGCGGCGGTACTGCTATTTTTTATGCTGCCGCTGGTGTTTACGCTGTTTTTTGGGCGCGGGTTTTGTGCCGCGGTTTGCCCACTGGGGGCGATGCAGGATGTCGTGCTGATTCGCCCGATGCGCGTGCCCACATCGATTGAAGTTGCCCTGCGTTTGTTTGCTTATTTGTATTTAGCATTGGCGGTCTTGTTTGCCGCTACCGGCAGCGCGTTTTTGATTTGTCGTTACGATCCCTTTATTACCTTTTTCCGATATAACGGCAACTGGAATCTATGGGTTCTTGGCATTAGTTTCCTGCTTATTTCCCTGTTTGTCGGGCGGCCCTATTGCCGGTTTTTGTGTCCATACGGAGTAATTTTGCGGCAGCTTGGGCGGCTTTCCAAATGGCGGGTAACCATTACACCGGAAGAGTGTATTCAGTGTCGTCTTTGCGAGCAGGCTTGTCCATTTAATGCAGTGGTTAAGCCTGTCGAGGAATTGCCCGCAACGGAAATAGCTCACAGTAAACGACGAATTGTATTATTCGTATTGCTTTTGCCAATCTTAATGGCGGTTGGCGGCTGGATTGGCGCAGCGGCGCATCCGGCGATGGCCAAAGTTCATCCGACTGTGCAGCGGGCTGAACAGGGTATTGGCGGTGTACCTCCATTGCAGGTTCAGGCCGTTTACCGTCAGTTTTTCTATGGCAGTATTGCCGTTGGCATCTTTATGGGCTTGGTCGCCGGAGGCAAACTGATTGCCGCAGCAGCGATTCGACCCCAAAAAGAGTATCAGGCTCACCGTGCCGGATGCTTTGCCTGTGGGAGGTGTTTTGCGTATTGTCCTATCGAAATCAAACGACGGATGGATAAAGAACTGTTGAAGGCGAATCATGGAACTTGTTGACAATACTGAAATTAAAGCCCGCCCGGTGTATCAGGGATTGATTGGGGCCGCAATTGTAGCGGCGGTTTTTGCTGCAATTGCGGCGGCCCTGCTGGCGACGACAAGCTACCAAATTACTTTCGAAGCCCCTAAACAGGCGTTGAAATTGCATGCGATGCAGGAACAATTGCAAGCCCGTTTATTTGATGAGGCGCTGACCGGGCAAATCCGAATGCTGGATGAGCACATTCGGCGGGATGAGCTGCGCTGCCAGCGGTTTATTGAAACCGGCGGATTGTATTTTGCCGGCAGCACACTGATTGCGGTTGTCTGTTTTATGGCGACACGGTTGATGCTGCGTCCGGCGCCGATAATTCCGACGGAAGAACCCTGCTCTGGCCTGCAGATTCAGCAGGCAATGCGAGTGCGATTAGTCGTAACGATTGCGATGATTAGTCTGGCTGCGGCTGGGTTATATGTCATTCTGACGGCAACACCCAAACGCCCATCGTCTATTCCTGTACCGCCGACAGCACCGTTAAAGACCGACTGGGCAGACGCGGTCAAAGGTCAGTGGCCGTCGTTTCGCGGGCCGTGGGGGTCCGGCGTGGTCGAATCCAACGATATTCCCGATGTCTGGAACGAAAAGCAAAATCAGGGAATCCTGTGGAAATCTCCGATAGCAATTGATGGACGCAGTTCGCCGATTGTCTGGAATGGCCGTATCTTCATCACCGGAGCTGCGGCCGCTGAACAAAAACTATTCTGTTACGATGCCAAAGACGGTAAACTGTTGTGGGCGGGGCAGATTAAGCCCGCCGGGACGGAAAATCGAGAAAGTCCGGAGATCATGGAAGATACCGGCTATGCCGCTTGCACGCCGATAACCAATGGTCGTGAGATATTCGCTATTTTTGCTACTGGCGACATCGGCTGTTTCGACAGAGACGGCAAACTGCTGTGGCAAAAGGCTCTTGGCGTCCCTGAAAGCGTTTATGGTTACGCCAGTTCTCCGGCGGTATTGGACATGATGGCCATTGTTCAGCTTGACCAGGGATCCGAAGAAGGCAAAAGCGAGCTATTGGCATTCAACCTGGCCGATGGGACGATTCTCTGGCGGACAAAACGTCCAACACCCAATACATGGACATCACCAACGATTACCAAGCTGGACAAAGGGTATCAGGTTCTAACCAGCGGTTCGCCCTGGGTGATCGGCTATGAGTCGCTGTCGGGCAAAGAATTATGGCGTGCTGAATGTCTCGGTAGCGACATTGCTCCGACGCAGATTGTCGCTGGTGGATTGATTCTGGCGATTCAGCCCTACGATAAACTGTATGCCATTCGCCCACAGTCCAACAACGCCGTTATCGTTTGGAGTACGCAGGGCGATATGCCGGATATTTGCAGCCCCGTTACTGACGGCAAATTCGTCTGGACACTAACCACTCATGGCGGCCTGACCTGTTTTGAGGTATCCAGTGGTATGGAAGTCTATACGCAATCTATTGAAAGCGAGTTTAACGCCTCACCGTCATTGGTCGGTGACAAGCTCTATCTGCTGACCCTCGACGGGCAAATGATTATTGTTCAGGCCGGGCGTGAGTATAAAGAATTTGGACGCAGCGCAATTGACGAAAAGTGTTTTGCTTCGCCCGCGTTCGCCGCAGGACGAATTTATATTCGCAGCGATAAAAGCCTCTATTGTATCGGGAAAGTCCCCTAATGCCGCCATTTGACCCAACCATTATCGAGGCGATGTTAAGCCGCATCGGCACAGACCAGGATAAGATGCTGGCGATTTTACAGGCGATTCAGTCCCACTTTGGCTATCTGCCCAAAGACGCTCTCGAAGTAGTATGCAAAAAAACGGCAATTACTCCTGCGGACTTGTGGGGCGTTGCGACTTTTTATGATCAGTTTCGGCTTGAACCGGCGGGTAAACATAGTATTCGTGTTTGTATCGGCACCGCCTGCCACGTCAAAGGTTCTGAGCGGGTCTATGACGCATTTATCAGGCAATTGAAAATCGAGCCGGGCAAAGACACCGACAAAGATTTCTTGTTCACCGTTGAGAAAATCGCCTGTCTGGGCTGCTGCACGCTGGCGCCGGTGGTTCAGGTGGATAATAAAGTCTATGGCCCCGTTCATCCGGAATCCGTGCGGGATATTCTCGATGCTGCCCGGCAGGGACAGCAGGAAGAATCTGTCGTTGGCAAACGCGGAAATACAGTTTCCGAAGGTCCAATAACCGAATTGCGAATTGGTGTAGGCTCCTGCTGTATTGCCGGCGGGAGCATGGCTGTCAAAAACCAACTCGAAAAAACAGCTGCCCGTATGGGGCTAACCGGCGAAATCTCCATCAAGCCGGTTGGCTGTGTCGGGATGTGCCACCAGACGCCGCTGGTTGAGGTTGTCGGAGCGAACAAAGCGAATCAGGATGGCGAAATTCTATATACCAAAGTTACCGCCTCTGAAGCGAAACAAATTGTCAAACGCCATTTCAAGCCCAGGGGTGCATGGCGCAGGTTCTTCGGCGTCGCCGAGGATGTGTTAGACGACTGGGTTGAAAGCGAATTGAAACCGGTGCGCCCGCGCATTGCCGCACGGGATGGCGAAATCTGCACGTTTCTCGGCGGGCAGCGGCGCATCGCTACCGAATACTGCGGCCATCTCAATCCGCTGGATGTGGACGAATACGCTCGCCATGAAGGCTGGCAGGGCTTTAAGCAGGCACAGACCCTGACCCCGGAACAAATCCTCTTACAAATTCAGCAATCTGGACTTCGTGGTCGAGGCGGGGCGGGTTTTCCGACAGGCTTGAAATTAGAACAGACCCGTAAGGCCCAAAGCGATGGCGGCATCAAATACATCATCTGCAACGGCGACGAGGGCGATCCCGGTGCATTTATGGATCGAATGATTCTCGAAAGCTATCCCTATCGTGTTCTCGAAGGGATGGCCATTGCCGCCCACGTCGTCGGAGCAACGCAGGGATTTCTGTATATCCGTGCAGAATACCCCCTTGCGGTTCAGCGCATTCGTGCGGCGATAGAGGTCTGCAAGGAGAAAAATCTACTGGGTTTGCTAAACCTGTCGATTGTCGAAGGCGCTGGCGCCTTTGTCTGCGGCGAGGAAACGGCTCTGCTTGCCTCCATTGAGGGCAAACGTGGAACCCCGACGCTTCGCCCGCCGTATCCGGCCGAATTCGGACTGTGGGGTAAACCTACACTGATCAATAATGTCGAAACCTATGCAACCATTCCCTGGATACTGCGTCATGGCGCCGAGACCTATTCTGCCATCGGTACCCGCACCAGCAAAGGGTCGAAGGTCTTTGCTCTGACCGGCAAAGTCAAGCGCGGCGGATTAATTGAAGTGCCGATGGGAATGACAATTCGTCAGATTGTTGAGCAGATTGGCGGCGGTGTCGCCGACGGTGCCCGGTTAAAGGCTGTCCAGATTGGCGGTCCTTCCGGCGGCTGTGTTCCAGCCCGGCTATGCGATACGCCGATTGATTACGAATCGCTCCATGCCATCGGCTCAATGATGGGTTCCGGCGGAATGGTCGTACTGGACGAAAATGATTGTATGGTGGATATTGCTCGATATTTTCTCGCCTTTACCCAGTCACAGTCCTGCGGCAAATGCACGTTCTGCCGCATCGGCACGAAACGAATGCTCGAAATGCTCGACGGGCTTTGCCAGGGTAGCCCATCTGATTTAGATAGGCTTGAGGCGTTGGCCGGCCAGATCAAAACCGGCAGTCTGTGCGGACTGGGCAAAACCGCCCCCAATCCCGTTCTATCGACTTTACGTTACTTCCGCGAAGAATACGAAGCGCATCAGCAGGGGATATGCCCCGCAAAACGCTGCCGGTCGTTGATACGCTATGCTATCGGTGACAAATGTATCGGCTGCACCCTGTGCGCCCAGCGATGTCCGACCAAGGCGATTATTCCTAAACCCTATCAAAAACATACCATCCAAGCCAGCCTCTGCGTCCGCTGTGGAACCTGCAAGAATATCTGTCCCCAACAGGCAGTGGATGTGGAATCATAACATGATTGAGGCATGTTAATCGTATATCCTTTAGCCCCTTTCTTTCTGGTCCGATTGAGTTGGCGTGGTCCCTGTACACATCTGATATGTTTTATAGCCGCCGGTCAAATTGCGGCATTTGAATCCATGCTGTGTCAGAATCCGGCAAGCCAGATAGCCGCGCAGTCCCGCCTGACAAAAGACCAGCAGTTCTTTGACTTTGCTTAGTTCAGTCAACCGCCCGCGCAATTCATCCAGAGGGATAGATACCGCGCCGGGAATGGTTCCGGCCTGCACTTCAGGCGGGGTGCGGACATCCAGCAGGACTTGGTTATCTTTGGGATTGACCATATCTGCTGTGTGGCAGACTGCCACATCGCCGCGCAGCACATTGGCTGCGACAAACCCGGCGTAGTTGACTGCATCCTTGGCCGAGCCGTAGGGCGGAGCGTAGCACAATTCAAGGTCTTCGAGATCATAAACAGTTAGTCTCGCACGAATAGCTACCGCCAGCACATCGATGCGTTTGTCGATACCAGCAGCGCCCACTGCCTGTGCGCCAAGAATTTTGCCCGTTTGCGGGTCGAATAATAATTTCAGATTGATTGGCATCGCTCCGGGGTAGTAGGAAGCGTGGTCTGCCGTATGCACATAGATTTTCTCATAAGCGAGATTTTGCCGCTTGAGGGTTTTTTCATTCAGCCCCGTCATTGCGATGGTCTGATTAAAGACCTGGCAGACAGCGGTGCCTTGTGTTTTTTTGTAGGTTAGTTTTTGGCCGAAGATGTGCGAGGCCGCGATGCGTCCCTGTCGATTGGCGGGGCCTGCCAGCGGAATGAGGGTCTTAAAACCGCCGACAAAATCTTCCACCTCGACCGCATCGCCAACGGCATAAATCGTCGGATCACTGGTCTGCATTGAGGCGTTTACAACGATACCGCCGCGTTGTCCAATCTCCAGACCTGCGTCTTTGGCCAGTTTCGATTCCGGACGGACACCGACGGACATAATCACCAGTCCGCAATCCACAGAATCACCTGTACTAAGTTGTACGGCCAGATTTGCACCGTTTTGTGCGATTGCGGTAACGCTGGTTCCCAGCCGCAAATCCACGCCGTGTAGTTTTAATTCTTGGTGAAGCGGTGCGGTCATCTCCGGATCGGCCGGTGCCATCACTTGTTTTTCAAGTTCGGCAATCGTTACCTCTGCGCCCCGATGAATAAGATTTTCGGCCATTTCCAGCCCGATGTATCCGCCGCCGACCACAACGGCATTTTTAGGCTTTTGGGTTTCAATAACCTTAATGATTGCATCCATATCTGCCATATTGCGCAGTGTAAAGACATTCGGACTATTGATTCCCGGTATCGGCGGGCGAACGGGTTCTGCGCCGGGGCTCAAGACCAGGTAATCGTAGTTTTCGGTATAATCCTGGTTTTCTTTGAGATTGCGTACCGTGATTTGTTTAGACTTACGGTCGATGTGGACCACTTCGCTGTGTACCCGTACATCAATTGCAAACCGCTTCTTCATAGCCTCCGGCGTTTGAACAAGCAATTTTTGTCGTTCTCGGATGACTCCGCCGATGTGGTAGGGCAGCCCGCAATTGGCAAAAGAGATGTGCTCTCCCCGCTCGAATAAAATAATCTTCGCGTTTTCGCTTAGACGCCTGACCCGTGCGGCAGCGGATGCACCGCCCGCGACGCCGCCCACAATTAAAATCTTCATTATCGACCTTTAATGGTTTGATGTTACTTGTCGTCCGGTGTATCTATGTGAGCATTGATGCAATGAATCAATGCCGGCAACTTCGGCGAAGTAATGCTGTAATAGACTGTTCTGCCGTCTTTTCGACTTTTCAAAAATCCACGTCCAAGCATCATCCGCAGATGTTCGCACGTCTGATTTGGCGAAAGATGGCACAACGCCGCGATGGAATACACCGGAAGTTCTCCCTGCATAAGCAGTTGCACCATTTTAAGCCGCGCCGGATGAGAAATCGTCTTTAGACACTCCGAAGCCTTTTTAAGTTGTTCATTACTCATTACTTTGAACTTATTTTGTAATTCCTGGCTCATAAAAATCCTTTCTTTAGGGGTTATCAGTTTTCTATACGGATAAAATCATCGACAGTTCTCGATGTTTGGAGATATTTTTCAGAACTTATCCTACATCGGGATAGACCGGTTGAAGTTTGTGGTTAACGTCAGAACTCGTTTCGTCTGTGCCATTACTGGGGCAAGGATTGATCGGCGGAGTGGGGCAAGCCAGAGGATGCCGGTTTGATTTTCGACAACAAAGGCCTTTTTCCGTAAGGATTTATCCACTTGGGTTTCGGTTAGGAATTTGCCGATGCGCTTTTGTGTTTTTGTTCCATACGGCACAAAACGATCCCCGACTTTGCGAGTACGAGCGATAATCGGGAAGGCCAGTTGTTCCACATCGAACCACTGGCAATGCGGGTCTTTTTTGGCGACAAACATCTCAAGCTGACCCGCCTGTAATTCAAGGATTTGGCTGTGAATAGTCCAGGGGCCTAATTTTATGCATCCCGATTTTGGAATTTCCAACGCGTCATCGGGAAAGATTGAGAGGTTGATGTCCTTGTTCAGAAAGACAGTTTGTGTCCCTTTTCGTTGTATCCGACAGCCGCCGGGCAGTTCCAAAGCAGGGCCATCTGGGCTGCGCAGCGTCTCAAAATACCGCTGGTAATGTCGTTCGGTCATATCCCTTAGGCCGCATCTTAACAGGTTGTAAACCCGCCGCAGGATTTCCCCGGCAATCAGTGGGCTGCTGCTGGATAAGTCCGCGGTCTTAAAGGCAATGTGATGGCTGTCTTTTTCGATGAGTGTTTTATCCCATACCGCATCGACGGTGGTGTCAAGTCGCAACTGCATCTGATACGCCGATTCGCTTAATTGGCAGAGTTTGTCTACCATGTCGGTATTGGATTGCTGCTGGATAGCCGGCAGCAGTCGATGCCGTACCCAATTCCGCGTATAGTCCAATTCCCGATTGCTCTTGTCCTCTCGCCACTGAAGGTCATTGTTGCGGCAGTACCGCTCGATGTCCATCCGCCGCAGGTGCAGCATCGGGCGAATCCACCGCAGGCTATTTCGTTCAGTCGCCGGATGAATCCCCGCAAGGCCGGCAAAGGCAGTGCCGCGAAGCAGCCGCATCAGCAGTGTCTCGGCCTGATCGTCTTTGTGGTGAGCGGTCGCGACACAGGTGCACTCAGCTTGCAGTGCGAACTGCTCCAATGCCGCCAGCCGCAGTTGCCGGGCCGCCGTCTCAATGGAAAGCCGGTTGGCCTCGGCGTATTCTCGCACGTTGATACGCCGGGTGTAGAAAGGGATACGGTATTTGCCGGTCAGGGCTTCGACAAACCGCTCATCCTCATCCGAATCATCCCCACGAAGCTGGTGGTTGATATGGACGCATGACAGTTCCAGCTTCAGGTTGTGCCGTAAGTCGTTAAGGCAATGCAGCATAGCGACAGAGTCGGCGCCGCCCGAAACTGCGGCCAAAATCCTGTCGCCACAATTCATCACATTCTGTGTCTTGATTAAGGTTGTCATGGGTGGCCAATAAACAAGGGCCTTATGTCGATTTGACACAGGCCCTGTTGATTCTGAAAATCTCGCGGTGTACAGCTTATTTTTGCAAGACGGTCTCGGCTTCTTTCAGGAGTGTCGGATCGGCATTGGAAAGCTCTGTGATCCGTCTCTTGGCATATTCCGTATTATCTTCATAACGGGCTTCTTTCTGCGCGGATAACTTATACAGAGCCAGGGCTTCTTTACGCATTTTGAGCCGCTGATCCAGCAGATACGCAGCGCGGAAGCGAGCCGGGAAGCTGGTGTTCTCATTCCACTGGAAGCACCGCTGATACATCACTGCCGCCAGTTCGTAATCCTTGAAGTGTTCATAAATACGGCCAGCCTTGTATGCGGCTTCGTCGATGCGTGTGCTGTTGGGGTAGTCTTTCATCAACTGATTGAACAGCCGCAGGGACTGACGCAGCTTGGCTTCGTTGGTGATGATGAAATAGGCGCCAGACTCAAGATACAGTTGCTGTGCCTGTTTATATAGGGCATCAGCCCCTTCGCTTTTCTCGACAGCTTTCATATCCTGTGTAACATATTCGCCGGGTGACAGGTAGCGGTACTGGACCATCTGTTTGAGGGTTTTCAGCTCATTTTCGGCCCAGCGACGCTTGGTATTGTTGCCGACAGACTGATAGTACGCGATCAGTTCTTCAAGTGCAGTCTGGTAGCTGCTGCGGGTTGCGGCAACCTGCTCGACGACGTCAACTTCGCCGGCTCCAGGGGTAAGAATGCCTTTTTCAGCGACCTGCTGCTCCTGGGGAGTCAATATCAGATGAGCGTCATCCACTTTTGGGTTAGCACATCCGGTCAAAACCGTTGCCATCAACCCCATTAAAGCCGCAGTTATCAAATTTCTGGCCATCGCCGTAATTCCTTTCGTTCTAAGATGTTATTGTCTTTCAATCCGTTTTAATACATAGTTCTATGATTTATCGGCAAATCGAGGCTCTTTTGCCCAATATTTGTGCTGAACATCGACATCACCATATCATTTTCGGCTGTCCTGTCAAGTGTGTATTGGCGAATCCTAAGCCAATCGCATTAAAATTGTAAGGACTTTAAGCTGGTAGTTCCTATCGGCGGCTTTCATACGTTTCCCGATACGTAGCCGTTTAGGCCAACTGACAGCCTGAAAAGATAGAAAAATCAACCCTTAGTTGTCCTTCACCGGTTTACTTTTTTTCTCTGTGGTTCTCTGTCTCTGCGGCAAAAATTGAAACATGGAAAATTCCACTTCTGACTTCTTCCGTAACTCTTTTAAGTTATCTTTCAAAAACAAGGACTTACAACAGGACATTTCATTCCTTTTTTTACTCTTTTCCGACATACGATTTTCAAAATCGTATAGCTTTTTAGCGCCAATTGCGCTAACACTATCTTGCTATCAGCCAAAAAAATAAAAAAATTTTCACCCTTATCCCACAACGACTTACGCATTTTAGACCCCTCAAAAATTCAGAATTTTCAGTCCAAAAACGTACAATCGCCCCTAATACGGGAGGGACAATTTATTAAAAAGTGAATAGAAAAATGAACAATCGGAAGAAAAAAACTGGGTACAACACATGAGACAGTATGATAAATATCGGAAATCACAATTATCGATATGGACCTAAAAGAAGTGGGGATTACTTTGGATAAAAAGGATTTGACTTGCCGTGGGGAATGTCTTAGACTGACTTTGTCCTTATTTATTGCTTTCTTATGCTGCGCTGGCTGATAGTCTGATTGCGGGGACGGAAGCCCGGATGGCCATCAGGTTGCGGAGTGTTCAAATAGAGAATCAAAATATGTCCGACAAACACGAAGAATGCGGAATTTTCGGAATTTTCGGAGATTCTGAAGCGGTACAGAAAACCTATTTTGGGCTTTACAGCCTTCAACACCGCGGCCAGGAATCGACGGGTATTGCTTCCAGCGATGGCGAGTTTATCAACTGCTTTACCGGAATGGGGCAAGTTGGGCGGGTTTTTCGTGCCGGCAGGGGCATCCTCGAGCGACTCCATAACCCTATCGCCATCGGCCATGTGCGGTATTCGACTTCCGGTTCATCTAATCCCTGCAATGCCCAGCCGATTATGGGGGAATATTCACGGGGACAGGTCGCCGTTGCCCACAATGGTAACATCATCAATGCGTCGATGCTCCGGGATGAATACGAAGCGTATGGTTCGATTTTCAAGTCCTCAAACGATACCGAGGTCATCATTCATCTGCTGGCCAAGCCTACGCATGTTTGTAAACCCGACCCGCTGGGTCATGTACTCAATCATCTTCAAGGGTCGTATTCTATCCTGTTTTTGTTTGCCGACCGCATCGAGGCCGCCCGCGATCCTTATGGTATTCGTCCGCTGTGCCTGGGGCGCACCAAAAAAGGAGCCTATTGCGTTGCGAGCGAAACCTGCGCCTTTGACACCATCGACGCCGAGTATATCCGCGATGTCGAACCGGGTGAAATCGTTACCCTCGATAAAAACGGGGTATCCAGCCGTTTTTTTGTAACCCCCGGCACGGTAACGCCGGCGCATTGTATTTTTGAACATGTCTATTTCGCCAAACAGAGCAGCAGTATCTTCGGCGAAAATGTTCACGAAGTCCGCAAACGCAGCGGTATTCGTCTGGCGATAGAGCATCCGGTCGATGCGGATATTGTCGTGCCGGTGCCGGATTCAGGAACCTCCTCCGCCGTCGGCTATTCGCAGCAGAGCGGAATCCCATTTGATATGGGCTTTGTCCGCAGTCACTATGTAGGCAGAACATTTTTGTCGCCGTCTCAGGATCTGCGCGATTTGGGCGTTAAACTGAAATTACAGGTTGTCAAAGAAGCTGTTCGCGGCAAGCGTGTCATCGTCGTCGATGACTCCATCGTTCGCGGCACTACGACCAAAGGCAAAATCAAATCGCTCCGGGCTGCCGGGGCCAAAGAAATTCACATGCGGGTGGCCTGTCCGCCGGTCAAGAATCCCTGTTTCTATGGCGTGGATTTTCCCACCCGTGAAGAGCTGGTGGCCAACAAACGCACAATGGATCAGATTCGCGACTATCTCGGCGTCAACACGCTTGGCTATATTTCGCTGGAAGGATTGCTAAGCTGTGTGTCGCTGCCGGCCGATCATTACTGTACGGCCTGCTGGAGTGGGAATTATCGCATTCCCTGTACCACCATCGTCAACAAGTTTTCAATGGAACGTCACCAGATGCCTTTATTCGATGATATTGAACTCTAATGGCTAAAAAAACAACGATCTCTTATGAGCAGGCGGGCGTCAGGATCGACGCGAATGATACGATGGTTGAACGCATTGGCCGTTCGGTTGCTTCCACGCACGGGCCGCGCGTCATTGGGCTTGAAAACGGCTTTGCCGGACTTTTTCGGCTCGACTACGATGAAAAGCTGTTCAAGAAAAATTATAAAAGCCCCGTACTGGTCGCCTGTACGGACGGCGTTGGCACCAAAGTTCTGATTGCCCAGGAAATGAATCGCTACGACACCATTGGGCAGGATTTAGTGGCGATGAATGTCAACGATATGCTGGTCCAGGGTGCAGAGCCGCTGTTTTTCCTCGATTATGTCGGCATCAATAAACTCGACCCGGCGGTTGTCGCGGAATTGGTCGAAAGCATAGCCAAAGGCTGCCGTCTTGCCGATTGTGCCTTAATTGGGGGTGAAACCGCGGAAATGCCCGACATCTATACCCGCAAAGGCGAATATGACTTGGCCGGCTTTGCCGTAGGTGTCGTCGAACGCAATCGTATTATCACCGGCAGCGCTGTCAAAAAAGGCGACGTCGTTTTGGGCTTAGCCTCCAGCGGCGTTCACAGCAATGGCTATACGCTTGTCCGGCATATTCTCTTTAAGCAGCACAAATACAAACCCGCTGACTGCATTGATGAACTCGGCGGGGCCGTTTTGGGGGATGTTTTGCTGGAACCGACCCGGATTTATGTCCGTTCCATCGTCAGCCTCCTGCATTCTTACAAACGCAAACAAGTTGTCCACGGGATGGCGCACATCACCGGCGGCGGATTAGTCGGTAATATTCCCCGTGTTCTGCCGGAGGACTGCGATGCGGTGTTGAAAATGGATTCCTGGCCCGTGCCGCCGATTTTTTCATTCCTGCAAAAACTCGGTCCGGTCGATAACAATGAGATGTTCCGTGTATTTAATATGGGGATTGGTTTTGTGCTGATTGTCGCGCCGGATTTTGCCGCCGCCGTCAGGGAAAAACTTGAAAAAACAGGTGAAACCGTCTATGAAATAGGATATATTACCGACGGCCATAAAAAAGTTGTATTCAAGTAATCGCAATGAAAAAAGCGTCCTCTGCAAATTCTGGAGTTAATTCCGGCAAGCTGCTTGGGGTTTTACAGCCCGTAGCTGCGATGGTGATTTTGCTGGCTTTTGCCGCCTATCTGTATCGGCCTCACTGGTTTCAGCTCGGCGGAGCGAAAATGCTTATTCCGCTTAGTTCGATCCTTGCTGCGATGGGGTGTTTTGTCATTACCCGCCGCTGGATCAGCTCTTTTGGGGCATCACTTTTGGCGGCGGCGATCTATGGCTTTGGCCCGTTTGGCCTGAGTTTTATTAAATACCATTTTATGGCCGGATTGTGTTTTGCCGCG
The DNA here is from genome assembly GCA_964630865.1 of uncultured Pirellulales bacterium. Taxonomy (GTDB): domain Bacteria; phylum Planctomycetota; class Phycisphaerae; order Sedimentisphaerales; family Anaerohalosphaeraceae; genus Anaeroglomus. Next base: position 16,932 of record CAZVXR010000206.1, read on the forward strand.
GTTCCGTGGCTATTGTGTCCCGCCGTCTATTATCACGCCCAATCTCCCGGCGGTGTTGTCAAAACAGGGCTAAGTGTCCTGCTGACCTGTCTGCCATTTGGCTTTATTGTTGGGCTGTTTTGGATGGCGGCTCATTTCTGGGGCGGTCCCTTATTTTTAATGCCCAAAAATCGCGTTCTTGAAATGGCCGACCTGTGGGGCATTCTGACGCCGCTGATCTTTACCGCCAAGCCATTTGCGGTGGGCTTTTATCATCTTCCGCTGCTGTTTATTCTGATGGGACTATTTGTCTTTGCTTTTTCCGGCAAAGAAATGCTGCTGGTTCCGGTGCTGGTCAGCATTGTCTTAAGTCTGCTGGGGCCGATTCTTGATGTTGCCCCGATTATCTGGCTGTGTTTTCCGGCGTTGTTTTTCGCTGTTGTCGCCGGTCTCGGTCTTCAGGCGTTCGCCTGGGCGGGCAAGGCCGATCAGGTCTGGCTATTGATTTGTTTTGTTACCGGGTTGCTGCTGGCCGGGGGCAATTATTTTCTCGGATTATCGTGTTCGCCGCGGCTTCTGTATTGGCATACGATGCTATTTTTTCTTGCTGCATCCGTTGCCATAGGCTGCATTTGGATTATGACCATTCTCAATCTTCGGCTGCACTGGCTCCGCTGGGCTATTCTTTTGGGAGCCGCCGCTTATGACTTGGCCCTGATCGCCCCCCAGCTAACCGACTCACTATTTTGATTTTTTTATTGTGAATCTATGGATTTAAATACGACGCAGTGGGCGGTGGCGGTAGTCAGCGCCCTGATGATAGGGATGGCCAAAACAGGTCTTCCGGGGGTGGGGATATTATGTGTGCCGCTGATGGCGATGATTCTGCCGTCTAAAGCCTCTACCGGGATTGTCCTGCCGATGCTGATTTTCGCTGACGTGTTTGCGGTGGGCTACTATCATCGTCATGCGGTATGGCCGCACCTGGTACGGCTGATGCCATGGGCTCTTGCGGGTATTATCCTCGGATATTTCATTATGGGGCAGATCAGCGATGCGCAGCTTAAGCCGATTATTGGTATTATTGTGCTGGCGATGCTCGGAGTTAACTGCTTTCGGGATTACCTCAATAGCGACAATCCAACTATTCCAACCCAGTGGCAGTTTGCCGCGATGCTGGGGCTGGCCGCGGGGGTTACTACGATGCTTGCCAATGCCGCCGGGCCTATTATGATTATTTACCTGCTGGCGATGCGGCTGCCGAAGGAGGAGTTCATCGGCACGGGGGCGTGGTTCTTCTTCTTCGTCAACTGGATCAAGGTGCCTTTCAGCGCGGCCCTCGGGCTCATCACGGTCCCCTCGCTGCTCCTGGATGCGGTGCTCGCGGCCGGCGTCGTGGCAGGAGCGGCTGCGGGAATACTGGCGGCCCGCCGCATCCCGCAGAAGCTGTTCGACCTCTCCATGCTCATCCTCACGGCAGCCGCCGCGGTCAGGATGTTCTTCTGATCAGCCCTTCGGCCTGCCCGCCGCCCCGAGGATCCTCTCCGCCAGCCACCCCGGCACCGAGGAACGCAGGCGTATCCCCTCGGGGGTCTCCTCCCGCAGCTCCACGCTGCCCTTCTGGTGGGCGAGGGCCACGAGGTCGTAGTTTTCGTAGGGCACGACGGTGTCCACCGTCACGAGGGAATCCGCCAGCGCCTCCTGGACAGCGAGGAGCAGGGCTTCCAGCCCGGTCCCCGTTTTCGCGCTGACTGCAACCGCCTGCGGGTGGGAAGGGCTCAGCACCGCGGGCGGGACCCCGCCGGCGACCATGTCCATCTTGTTCCAGACGATGATGCGCGGGATGGCGTGTACGGCGAGCTGCCCGAGAACGGAGTCCACGGCCTGGATCTGCTCGCCCGTGCGGGGATGGCCTGCGTCGACGACCTGCAGGATGAGCGAGGCCTCCTCGATCCCCTCCAGGGTGCCCCTGAAGGCGGCGACAAGGTCGTGGGGGAGCTTGCGGATGAACCCGACGGTGTCTGTCAGCAGGACCTCGCGGCCCGCGGGCAGTGCGAGCCGCCGGGTCGTCGGGTCCAGCGTGGCGAAGAGCTGGTCCTGCACCAGCACCTCCGCCCCCGTCAGCGCTTTCAGCAGGGAGCTCTTCCCCGCGTTGGTGTACCCGACGATTGCGACGACCGGGACCCCGGCCCGCTCCCTCTGCTTGCGCTGCTGCCGCCGCTGGGTGCGGACCTCCTCCAGCTCGCGCTTGAGGACCGCGATCCTGCGCCT
>CAZVXR010000207.1:0-9096 GCA_964630865.1 uncultured Pirellulales bacterium
CCGAACTGGCGGAGTTGCAGCCGCGAATGGCACTGCCGTATTTTTTTCAGTTTGGCGCATGGCCTAACCATCCGCGCGACGTTATTTTTTAATTTTTATCGAGCGGTCAGGGATTTTGGCCTCTCCAGCCGATAGTTTTTATAGTCTCTCTGGCCTGGTTGACCATAATTAAGTCAGAGAGGCTATTATGTGTATAAGCTGGGTCTGTGCTCAGGCGGCGTGGGTCCATGATAAGCTGCCGCGGCAGATGAGTTTTACGATTGCCGGCAATGTGCTTCTGTCGCAATGGCTGATGCCGCCGGAGCCATCGATTCGGCAGACGCTGGGCCAGCATAACCTGTTTCAGATTGCCTGCAATGAAGTGGCCGACCGTCCCGGACACATCGAACCCCGTGTCATCAAACGCCGTCCCAAACCCTATCCGCTGATGACTAAACCGAGAAACCAGTACAAGCATGAAAAGGCATAGAGAACACAACGGCTGCGAGAAAGGAGCGATTCTGTAATCCCAAAACCAATTCCCTGACAAACAGAAATTCATCCAGAATGAATCGTGTTCACTCTACGCCGAGATCGGCACAATCAGAACAAAAGACCAAAACCAACCCATACGGATTACGTAAACAAACAGACAATCCTTAACTATCGCCGAACCAACAATTTATGAACGGCAGTGCCATTCGGGTCAGACCCCGGTTTTCCATCGCCTCCGAGGCCTTCGCCGGTCCGAGCGTTGCGACAATGGTTGTTTTGGTAATCAAATTCACCGCTTTTAGTTCTCAATCAATTTCAGCAGATTCGGCAGCCACAGCGACAGCGGCGGCCAATAGGTAATCAACATCAGCGCCGCGATCATCGCCAGAAAAAACGGAATCATCGACGGCAGCACCTTAGCAATACTGATCTTGCCGATGCCGCAGCCGAGAAACAGACACGTCCCCACCGGCGGCGTACAGAGACCGATACACAAATTGGCAATCAGCAGGATGCCAAAGTGAATCGGGTGCATTCCCATCGCCGTGACCACCGGAAGCAGAATCGGCGTAAAAATCAGCACTGCCGGGGTCATATCCATAAACATACCCACCACCAGCAGCAGCACATTGATAATCAGTAAAATCACAATGGGGTTGGAGGAGATGTTCAGCATCGCGGCGCTGACGGACTGCGGAATATTCTGATAGGCCAAAATCCAGCTCATCGCCGTACTGCACCCGACCAGCAGCATCACCACCGAGGTGGTAATCCCCGCCTGAAGCAGAATCCGCGGCAGGTCTTTGATCTTGACTTCACGGTAAATGCACACCGCCAGCAGCAGAGCGTAAGCGACCGAAATCGCCGACGCCTCGGTCGGTGAAAAGAAGCCCGACAAGATCCCCCCGATAACGATAATGACCAGCAGCAGACTGGGCAGCGCATCAAAAAGCGACTTGAGGATGCGCGTGGCGGATGTTTTTTGAGAGACGCCGTAGCCGCGCAGGGTGCTGATCATGCCTCCGACAATCATAATCGCAACCCCGACAACAATCCCCGGCAGGACGCCAGCCATAAACATCGCCGCCACCGAGACATTCCCGGCTACCACCGCATAGACGATCATCACATTGCTCGGCGGAATCAGCAGCCCCGTCGTGGCCGCCGTGGTCGTCACCGCTACATTAAACGCCCGCGAATACCCCTGCTTATTCATCTCCGGGATCATAAACCCGCCGACCGATGAGACTGCCGCAGCCGCCGAACCGGAGATCGAACCGAACATCATACACGTCAGCACATTGACATAACTTAGCCCCCCGGTCGCCCACCCGACAACCGTGTCGGCAAAACGGATCAATCGCCGCGCCATTCCCCCTTCGCCCATCAGCACCCCGGACAGGATAAAAAAGGGTATCGCCAACAGCGGAAAACTGGAAATGCCCGTAGCAATCCGCTGGGCAACAATATAGCCGCTGGGAATATCGCCCAGCGAGAGGATCGTCAGAAAGGTCGCGATGCCAATACAGATCGCCACCGGTACATTGACCAGAAGGAGCACCACAAAACTGCAGACTAAAATCAAAACCTGTGTTTCCATGATTCCAACCTCCTATTTGACTGCTTCTGACGCGGCGCGACTGCCGGACAGAATTTCAACTATGTTTTCGACACAGAACAGCACGATAAAGGCGCCGCTGATGGGCACGGCCAGATAGACATAGCCCATATTCAGATTCAGCGCCGGCGAAAGCTGCCCGGAGGCGACGGTTTCGGTAACCAGCTCATACCCGCCCCAGAGCAGCACCGCCGAGGCAAACAACGCCGTAATGCTATGGACGACGACCTCGGCCAGCGCCTTTGCCTGCGGATGCAGTTTTTCGACAACGTAATCGACGCCCAGATGCGCCTTGAGGCCATAAGCGACACTGGAACCGAGCAGCGAAACCCACATCATCAGAAAGATCGCAACCTCTTCGGTCCATCGGGTCTGGCCGCGCGGCAAAACCGACCACGGATGATAGCCCTTCTCAACCAGATTGACCACCATCCCGCCGCTGGCTCGCGACAGCACGCCCCACAACACATCCAGCACCAGCGCCGCAAAGAGAATAATTACCACCCACTCCAGCAGCTTAATCAGACCCTTTTTGAGATTTATCAGCAGTGTCGTCATCATTATTGAATATCCCGAATTTTCTGAACCAACTCTCCAATCCGCGTGCCCTTGTAGCGATCCATCAGCGGCTGCACCTTTTCGACAAACGGCGCCTTGTCGGGATAAAAAATCTTGACCCCTTTTTCCTTGACCGCCTCAAGCGCTTCCTCAGTGCCTTCTTTCCACAACTGACGCTGATAGACGCTCGATTCATCCGCGGCTTCCTGGAGCCACTGCTGCACTTGAGGGGACAGTCCATTCCATATCTTGACGCTGATAAAAAGAATGTCCGGAATCCGGGTATGCTCATCTATCGAGAGGTATTTGCAGATTTCGTAGTGGCGACTGGTGTAGAAACTGGGCGGATTGTTTTCTGCCCCATCGACGACGCCCTGCTGAAGCGAAGTATAAAGCTCGCCCCAGGAGATCGGCGTCGGCGACCCGCCCAACATCTCGATCATATCCATCGAAGTGCGGCTCTGTATCACGCGGATTTTTTCGCCCTTTAAGTCGTCCGGGGTCAAGATCGGTTTTGAAACGGTGTAAAAATTTCGGCTTCCGGAATCATAATAGCACAATCCGCGCAGCCCTTTATCTTCACCAAGCGTGAGCAGTTCTTTGCCGAGCGGGCTGCTGAGGACATGCCAATAGTGCGTCTCATCCCGGAAGATATACGGCAGGCTGAAGACCGCCATTTCGGGAATAAAGCTTTCCATCGCCGCCGCCGACACCTTGGTAATCGCCAGTGCGCTGCGCTGAATCTGCTCGATGTTCTCGGTTTCTGAACCAAGCACCCCGCCGGAAAAAATCTGAAGCTCCACCTTGCCGCCCGATTTTTCCTTGAGCCGCTCGGCCATAAAGACCATACCCTTATGCACCGGATGCGACGGGTCTAAGCCGTGGCCTAATTTCAAAACCACCTTATCTCCGCTGCCGCCTACGCCGCATGTGCGGACATACAGCGTAAATCCGCCCAACGCCACAATCAATCCCGTAAACAAACCGACCAGAAAAAATGAAACGCCTTTGTTGTCCATACGGCACTCCCGATTACTCTTTTTCGTCTGAATTTGAAGCCCTATTTGTCGCCTTTTTCAGCTTCAGCAGTAATACTACCCGTCTTGAGATATTCTATCAATAAAAAACCGCAAAAGCGGGACTGTTGAGAAAATCCCATCCATCCTGTATCATAGCCATCATACAATAACCAAGAACTAATTTCAATCGCGGAGGTTAATGTGATCGGTAAGCAGGAACGCTGGCAGGAGGATTTATTTGTGGCAGGCCCCCTATCCTCTCTGATTCCCGATGACCATATCTTGAAACGGGTGGATGCGATTCTGGATTTATCCTGGCTTCCGGAATTGGTCAAAGAGACGTATTGCTCTGATAATGACTGCAAAATAGTTAAGAAATGACTTATGATAAATCGTTGGGGTCTTTTTTAATCAGCTCAAACGAGTCGGTGAACTCTTTGAATGTCGGCGACGGAGATGTCTGGGCCGGATACACGCACGTCAGCGAAATCGCGGTATCCCCGATTAAAAACATTATCCCTTCGTGCGCCGTCTCGATTTCCTGCGACAGGGTATTATGCTTGAACCGAATGGCAGGAAAACCGCGAAAGCGTATGAATTTTCTGTACAGCTTACTGTCCACAGACATCATCGCGCGTGCGTTTAAGTAATCATTAAAGAATTTTGTTTGAGCCGGATCGTCCCGCAGTTGCTGATTTTTGAACGTCTGAAAAGACAGGCTATATCGTACCCTTTCATCGGCGCCGCAAGATATATAATACACCACATCAACCTGCGGCTGATCCTGCACAATGATGCGTTTGGGCATCGATGGAAAATTCACCGCGAACGGCTCGAACTCGGATTTAAACCTCAGCGGCCTGATCTGCATCGGCGGGGTTTTTGTTTCATTCGGCTCGACTTGCTCAATCTGACGGGTTTCGGTTTTGGCAATAATCGCTTTAAACTTCGTTTGTGCCTCGGCGATCTGCGGACCAGTCATCTGCGTCCTAAGCCGTTCGGTACAGCCGAAAATCGACACCCCGCCGTCTTCGGCCAGCAGCGCCCACACATACGCCTGCACCAAATCCTTCTCAACGCCTTCGCCGCGGGCATGCCGCTGGCTCAGGTAGTATTGCGCTACCGCATCTTCTTGCTCGGCCAGCGACTGCAGTTCTGCGGTAGAGGCCCTGGATAAGTCTATCGCCTGGGCGGCGGGCTGCTATGTCTCCGCCTGCACCCAGCCTGCCAGAATCACCACCATCCATAACAGAATGTATCGAAAATGCATCCTCATTGCTGCATTATACCCTACGGGTACTGTTCGCAAAACGGTATGGAGTCAAGCCCGCCGCCAGAGCGTTTGCCGCCACGCCAAAGACCATCCGTAAATGGCTGAATCGCGGTTCTTTGGTGTACTGCTGCGATAAGGTGCAGTGGCAACCCTTTTTGGAAAGATAACTAAAGGTGCCATGAATGAATGGCACCTTTAATTATCCTGATTATTTTACTTCAATGACGATAACTGTGGCCGCTTGTACTTCGGCAGCGTCCAAACGGGCTTTAGGCCGAGTCTTGCCGTTGACTGTAAAGCTTTTTACTGTGTTGCCTGTGCCGCTGACGGCTATAGATAAAGGAAAACCGCGATAGGTCAGCCCGCTAAGTTTCAACGAGCTGGCCTGCTGCGGCATATAGGGCGAAAACGATATCCCGTCATTTTCCATTCGGAGACCTGCAAGTCCAAACTGCACCATATTGATGTAAGCGGTCGCTGACCAGGTCTGCCGTCTGCACGATTTCCACTGAGAGCCTGTCTGCCACCCGCCATCTGGCTTGCCTGTCTGCGGATTATATATTTCCCAAAACTCATTGTTGCCCTTGTCTGCGTCTAATGCCAGACGAGTCAATCCTTCCAATTCATGCATAAAAGGCCCGGTCTGGCCCGTTGTTATCGCAGCCTTTGCAAAAAAACCATTGACCATCGGCCAGATAAGGTTATTGTGTCGTCCCGGCTTGTCGGCAGAAAACTGCGCAAAGTCAGGGTAAATCGAAACAATACCGAATTTTGAAACACTCGCATTCGAGACAACGGCGGCCGCCTGCTGGTTATTCAGAACGTCAAATATCACTGCAAATGAAATCCCCAGACCCTCCTGAGATGGAACGACGACACCGCGGTGGTCCACCAGGTAATTCAGCCGATTCTCTTTTTTCTGCCACAGATGTTTTTGTATCTGCACGCTGAGCCGCTGGGCCTTATCCTCATACAATGCGATACGGGCCGAATCGTCGCCAAGCATTCGGGCCATCTGGGCCAGTGCCCGATAGGCGCCGACATAAAGGCTGTTTGTGCTCAGACATTTAATATTCGCGCTATTGGGGTGATCCAGCACATAAGATGACACATTGGTTTTGTCATAAATCGGTTCGGGATAGCCGGCAATACCGTCATTGAAAACCGAAGGCCCGCGAAATAAACCGGTATTCGGATCATACGCTGTGAATTCCAGTCTTAGCATCGAGGCGGCCGAACACATATAACTCTCTTTCAGAAATTCCCGGCTGCCGGTGGTGCGGTATTGATTCAGTGCCGCCACGACCCAGATGATATGGTCCCAGTGCTGATGCCCGATGACTTTACGATTTTCTGTAACGGACCACAGAGAACGCTCTGCCACAGCCGGGTCAAGCAGGCTTACCCCGTTCCAGGCGTTAATCGCACTGTCACGGGTCCACTCGCCTCCATACTCCGCTCCGGCCGCAAGAATTCCATCACGAACGTTCGACTGTACGGTCTGGACCGCTAGTTCATAAGCCCGAGCGATATCAGCATTATCGCACTGGATAAACTCCGCACGAACAAGCCCGCTAAGACCAAGAAGGATTCCTGTCAATACGACGAAACGACTTTTGATTTGTTTGCATAGGATAGTAGTCATGGTTTTCATCTTAAATAAATTGGTTTCGCTTGTCAAGCATCAAGTGCAGCTTTATTGGGATAGACAGGGGACATCGTATCCCCCTCAAGCGGATACGGTGTATGACCTTGCAGCGGTATCAGGAGTTAAAAACACGGTGGGCTGGGGGTACACCCAGCGGATAATTTGTATCCAAATTGTCCCGTTAAAAGGCTTGAAATAAAAAGACCCCCGCGTAATGTGTGTTGCTCGCCAAAGTAACATCATTACTGCAAAGGGCCTAAAATGCGGATTAAACCGTTTGGATTCTATGACCAGATTGTACGTATGAAACACAACGCTGACAAGTTCGAATTGCGACTACGCATGGTCCAGTACGCAAAGCAGTCCGGAGTCAAACCCGCTGCCAGGGCGTTTGCCGCCACGCCAAAGACCATCCGTAAATGGCCTGGATGCGGGTCGAGGTGCTGCCGCTTCTTAAAAGTTCCCTTATTAAAACCGGAGAAGGTGGGATTCGAACCCACGGTAGAGTAAACCCTACACAGCCTTTCCAAGGCTGCTCCTTAAGCCGCTCGGACACCTCTCCATAATCATCGGACGCAGATGCGCCCCGAAAAAGTCATCTTACCAAAAACCACTCTCGCTTCAAGTGGAAAAACCCAAAAAGCCGGATTTGGCAAAAACTTCCTATTCAAACATCAGACAATCCATAAAAATATCCTGAAAATCCGGACGGGACGCCAATTCGACGTATTCGATTCTGTGGGATAGTGCCTCACACTTGGCGCGGATATTGCGATCCAGCAGAATTTCCATCGCGCCACTGCTGGCGGCATTGCCGACAAAATGTATCTTCTCCAGCGGAATTGACGGCAAAAGTCCTATGGTTACCGCACTGGATTTCTGAATATAATTGCCAAATGCGCCGGCCAGCAAGAGTTTGTCGATTTGGCTTTGGCCGATACCCGCTGTTTTTTCGAGAATCCGAATGCCGGCAAGGATCGCGGCTTTAGCCAATTGCAGGTGCCGCACATCCGCCTGATTTAGCCAGACACTCGGCTTTTTATTCGAATCATACGCAAATACAAATGCGGCCTGTCCCTCCTGCTCAATCAGGCGGGATGCAATCGCGGGGGCAACCTGATCGCTCAACGTATCTCTGGCCGCGAAATAACCGGACTCATTGATGACGCCCAACTGGATCAAAACCGCCAGCGCATCAATCAGTCCGCTGCCGCAAATCGTACGCGGAGCAACAGAGCCAATCACGTCAATATCGATGTCCGAGCCGTTGATGACAACACGCTGAATCGCGCCATCCATCGCGCGGCTGCCATGCAGCACTCGCGCCCCTTCAAGAGCGGGACCTGCGGCGCAACTGGCAGCGTACATCCTGTTCTTATAACACAAAACCAGTTCGCCATTGGTACCGATATCGACCAGCAAAGCGGTTTGATGTTCAGTATCAAAATCCGCCGCAACCACCGCGGCCAGCGTATCAGAACCGACAAAGCCAGCGATATTCTGGGGAGTATGCAAGAATCCAGCGGAATTGATTTTTAGCCCGAGTGACCCGGCAGGCGTATCAATCGCTTCGACACTGTACGGCCTATACGGGCTTTGACCCAATTGTTCAACAGGAAGCTTCAGCAGAAGATGGTTCATCGTAGTATTGCCAACAGCAACCATTTCGTAAACCGATTCCGGCGAAATCTGAGCCTGTAATACCGCCTGACGTAATAAGTGATTGAGACGCTCGACAATCGCCTGCTGCAGCGTTTGCTGCCCCTGGGGGTCGCAAGCAAATTGAATTCGGCTGATTACATCATCGCCCCACTGATGCTGCGGATTGGCCGCAGAGGCCGTCGCAACCGTTTTGCCGGTGGTTAAATCCATCAGCCGCAAAACGACGGTTGTCGTTCCGATATCGACGGCAGCGCCATAAAGTGTACCTACGGTATTACCCGGCTCAATAGAAACGATATCCCACTTTTTCTGTGACGAAGCAAAATGGAGAACGGCGGTTATGCCATTGATGTTCTCGGCAACATTGACGGCAACCGGTGCCGCCGAACGAACCGGAATAAAATACTGCTGAATTAGAACCTGCTGTAATGCTTCAACTGAGGACGGACAATCCGCAAGATGAACTTTTCGCCAGGAAGGGCAGGCGGTTATTTCTTTTTCAGTTCCATCCTGCAAAATCTGGTGTTTATAATACCGGCTGGCTGCGGGAATCGTTACGGTCAAATCCCGATCGACACGGAATTGACAGGCAAGAACCTCCCTGCCGGACGGTTCGATTTGAACGCGGCATTTTTTGCAGGTTCCACGTCCGCCGCAGGGACTGACTAAAACGATATCCACCTGACCAGCAGCTTCAAACAATGTCGCTCCGGCATGAATACGCACATTTTTCTGGTCCGGCTGAAACGTAACCGAAAAGTGTTCCATAAATACTGCACACCCAACAAACAAAAATGCAGAAAAATCCATCCTGTGGATTTCTGCATTTTCTGTATTTGTAATG
>CAZVXR010000208.1:0-6891 GCA_964630865.1 uncultured Pirellulales bacterium
ATTGTGAAAGGCGATCAGCACACGGACGTTGTTGTTATAGCAATCCGTAGACAGCCAGTTGACCATATTATTGACGGTATCAAAAAACTCCTGATTAAATATCCAGCGGTCATTGGCGCCGTCCAGAGCACATCCATTCAGCCAATAATTAAACCGTATGGTATTGCCTTTTAAGCTCAACATCTGCATCAAATCCCGCTGAAGACGAGTCCTTTGGGAGCCGTAGTTGGTATTATTAAACCAGCCCAGATGTATCGGCAGATAATTGCAGCCAAAGCCGCAGGCCGGCCCGCGCTGCGTACTCACAGAAACCCAACTGAGCAATGAGGTATGAGTGGTATCCTGATAGAGTTTAAAAACATAAAGATTCGGCAGCGAAATACCGGAGTAGGATACACTGCCATTGCCCTGCTGCTGATGAATCAGGGTATCGGCACCGCCATTAACCGAGACATAAATCTGCACCATTTGGCCGGCATCGACTGCCGACCAACTAACGGTTGTTGCCGTGGTCTGCCCCTGCTCAAGAACAAAATGATATGGACTTGACGAAATGACAGCCGCACGGCCGCCGGCTGAGAATAAACAGCACACCAGACAAAAATACAATACGTTCGTTCGATTCGACATTATAACCTCCACTGATCAATGATTAACAGACTGAGCGATCGATTTCCACCGGAACACGCGAAACTGCGGCTCTTTCCCATCGCGGGATGCCTGCATTACACAGTGCGTGCGTAAAAGGTCGGGCCGTCCCGATACCGGTTTTAGGTCGGGACTGCGGCTTTCAAGACGCTCTCCGAACAATCCCAATTCAAGCTCGATTGATAACGGCACATCGCCATTAAACCGTGTGATTTCAAACAAAAACCCGTCTTGTTCAGTGCGCATCAATTTCATTTGGATTTCACCGCGGCCGGGCAGCGGGATGCGCCGCGTCTGCCAACCCTTCCAATCGGGAGGAAGATGGGGCTGAAGGGCAATTTTCGCGTTAGGGATATCGGCCCTCAGTCCCAGCAGATACTGGATAATCGCCGCGGCGGCAACAGAGGACTCCCACGGTCTGAAAACACCGTCGTTGGGCCAGATTTCATGTTTGTGATAAAAATAATATTCATTGAACGCCCCGATGCCGGAGGCATACCGCAGCAGCAGCTCGGCAGCCTGATGCGTCTGCGGATGCTGACAGCGGGCCATCGCATAGAGCAGATAGCCCGGCTCCATCCCCGTCGCCAGCGTGGTAGTCGTCGTTACACGGATCGGCTCCAGCAGATGCGCCACGACAGCGTTCAGACAACCGATTGCCCTGGGGTCAAACGGATCGCGCCGTTCAATCCAGAAATCCCGAAGCAGCGGGTCGAACACAGGACGCCGGTCAATGGACGCGGAATCGTCGCTGTCATCGCGCGCGTAGGCGTAATACCCCTCCTGCGGCAACCAGAGCCGCTGCATCAGGGCGCGCCCGGTGCGATCGGCCAATGCGGCAAACTCCCGAGCATCTTCATTTCGTCCGGTCAGACGGGCAAGCTCGATCATAAAATCACAGGCCGCCAGATACAGCAGCGTCGAATCGGTCATCTCCTGTTCATACTGCGGCTTGGTGTCGGCAAAGTTGGTATAGGATTCATCGCTGGCATACGGAAGCAGATGGTTTTTGCTTAGATGCTGAACTCGCAGGTTATAAGCCAGCCGCGGATACAGCGGTGCGATCTGCTCCAGACGGCCGGTGGCACGATAATAGTCCCGCGCAAACAAAATGACATAGCTGGGCACTTCCGCACGCTGCCAGCGGCCATCCAGCCGCGCGTAGTCCAAATGGGGATCCCAATTGTCCGCACTCAATGCCGCCGGCGGAATATCATAGGCATTCTGAATCCCCAATTTGTTCTGCATCGCCGCATAAAACGCCAAAATGCGATAAGCCCGGTCGTAGTCGCCCACCGCCAGCATCAGCCGAAACGGCCCGTACTGGTCACGAACATAGCACATCGGATACATAAACGACTGCGCAAAAACACCGCCGGCGAGGGGTTGCGAGGCATGCGCCACCCGAATCGGCGTTTCAATGGCCTTGAGCATAAAATGCTCCCCGTCCAGCCGCTCAATCAGCGGCGCCGGCAGACCTCCGGCGGCTTCGGCTATGACGGTGTGAATCTCTTTGGCTTTCCACTGTGCCAGCCGTGCCATCGCCTCTTCTTCCAGCGTATCCTGCCCGGCGGTTACCGTAACGATCCACGCCGCCAGTGTGGTCGTCTGTCCCGGCGCAAGCACTCCCAGATCGGCCTCCATCCTGCCCGGATAGACCTGCACTACAGCGTTTTCCTGCGGACAGGTCAATGTCGTGGCCAATGCCCGCGGCACAAACAAGGTTTCGTATTGGCTGTCGGAAGGAACCGTAACGGACATTTCCTGATACAGCGCCCGCGATGCCCCGCACTGCAGAAGTGTTTTTTCCGCCGTGAAGACCTGCTGCAGCTTTTCCTGAGGGACGGAAGGACGATCTTTGATATAGGGGCCAACATACCGGCTCCAGTTTTGAATTTGTTGGGCGTCAACCGGCCGGCCGTCGAACATCGTGAATACACCGTTGCGGGGGTCTGGATGCACCGGCAGTGTGATTTTGACCTGTACCGGCGCCAGATGCGAAGGACGTGTTATCTGGATATGCCGCACCATGACCGCACAATCCGGCATCATCACATCAAACAGTTCGCAAGTCAAGTCATCGTGACGGCTGCGTATCCCCCAAAACGGCATGTCCTGCGTCGGTTCGATGACGGTTTCTTCCGTCCAGACCAGCGGACGTCCATCGACAGCGGCCTCAATCTGCCAGCCGTATCCCAAATTGCCCAAGGTATAAGAAGGGCCGACGACCCAGGACAATTTCGATAAGGGAGCTTTTTCGCCGGTCAGTTGGCTTTTGCCGCTGCGCGTCATGGTTCGGCCAAGCCCTGCCACCGCATACATTTGACCGTTGCCGACAAGATAACCATCGTGCAAATCCGGCCGCACATACCGAACGTTCTCGAGCACATCGGACTGCCGATAGCTCTTCAGCGCCGGCGCCGAACCGCCGGACGGATGGACGGACAACCCTCCTCCGGACCGCTCACAACAGCACCCCAACAGACATATCCCTGCCCCTATCGTCGATAACCATTTAATACCATGACCCACAGACACTCTTCTCCTGATAAAACCTGTATTGAATCCTGCTTATACAGGGACAATGTGCATCACTTCACGGCTGCCTTGACCCCAGCGAATCTCAAGCGTAATCGGGATATTGGAAGAGACCTCAATATTTGGTTTTTGGTCATCGCTGCGGCGCGGATTGCAGCACAGATTCACAAGGCCGTCGGCACCGAACGGATACCGATTGACGCCGTGCTTTTCCAGTTGGCGAATATCCCAAATCAGCTTACCGCCAATCACATCAGGACGCAGTCCGATGACATATTCCAAGAACACGGCAATCGGCGGAACACCGCCCCAGCCGACAAAATCGCGGCGAGCATCGCCCTGTTTGGCCGATTCGGGAACGTAATTTTCAAAGACGGTTTTCTCTTTTTCAAAAATCGTCCAGATATTGCCCAGGTGATTGGCGGCAATCTCAAACGCCAAATCGTCCTTGCCGATTGTCGTCAGCCCGCGCAAGATCATATAGTTGGTAGGCGGCCAGACCGCGCCGCGCCAATAACCGCCGCTGCACCGATCATAATCGGGATGATCCGCCGAAAGCGTCGGAACGCGGTGGGGACGCTTAAATGTTTTCTCGTCGTCAAGATGCGCAACAAATCGTTCGAGTCGGTCTTGCGGCACCGCCTCGGCCAACAGCGCCCAGTATGAACCGACGCTTTTTGTGCCGTTGAACGTCCCGTCCTTCCGCAGATCATAGTAATAGGCGTCTTTTTCGTCCCAGAGTTTTTCATTGACATACTTCTTGAGTCTGGCGTATTCCTCGGCCATATCGGGAATATCCCCGCTGCGTCCCAGCTCAGCGGCCATCGCCGTCAGCAATCGGGCGGACAGAATCTGCTGAAAGCAGGTATCCACCCAGACCATGTGGCCGTGATAGAGATGCTGCGGAATCGACGGATCAAGCCGCGGCTGGTTGTCCATCCCGCTTCCCCATCCCGAATTCCAATAACTGCCGTCCGGCCAGGTGCGATACATGCGCCACCACTGGTGATAGGCCACTAATGCCGGAAAGACTTTCGCCAAACGCCCTTTGTCGCCGTAGTTGAGATAGTACTCCCATTCGGTCCAGGCCATCACATTCGGGCCGGTACTGGTCGGATCAAATCGGGCAAACCGGTCGTCGCCGAGCGGCTGGCCGATTTCACGGCAGATGAAACCGTCCTTGTGCTGCTTGCAGTAAAAATTGTCAAACGTGCGAAGGAAATCAAAACTGCGGCGTCCGTATCGGGCGAACATCAGAATAAAAGCCGTATCCCACATAAAAATACAGTCATTAAAGGCCGTATCGATATAATTGGCGACAAATCCGCTTCCCGGCGTCGGCTTGCGAAGATTGCCGAAGCCCAACTGCCAGGTCTTCCAGTAACAGTCAATCGCGGTTTGATGATTGTCCCAAAACGGATCCGGCAAAACGGGTTTGGCCTGTTCAAATGACGGCAGCGGCGTCAGCTCGCGGGGCATCTTAAAAAAACCATTTTCCTTTACAAACGGATTTTCAATATAGGTAAAATTATACAGGGTATCCGTCAAAATTTTTGGACCTCGATGACGAAGGATCTCATCCGTTATCGGCTCAAATTCCGGCTTGAGCGGCAGCGCAGCAATCTGCCGGTTTTCGGAATCGGTCAAAACCGCCTCGGACGCGGCCAAGCGAGTCCCGGCAAACACCGCTCCCATGGTCAGGGCGCTGTTTTTCAGAAATTTACGCCTTGAAACAGTTTTCATTTCGTCTACTCCTTTTCAGCGTTGACAAGATGCTGCGACAATCCGTTTATCCGCGCCTCAATCGTCCAGCCATTGTGAGGCCATAATCAACAAGTCTTCCATACCCACACTGCAATTGCCGCTCAAGTCGCCTTCCGGAGGGAGGCAGCTTTTATCCGGGCCGAGGGCATAGCTGTGCGCGATGTCCAGTTCCCCCAGCGGCTTGTTATAGATATTGAGCGCGTATATTTTGGCGTTGAGCATCGGATCGCTTGGGTTGTAATAGCGGCCGATATAGTTAACTGTGTCATTGTAGGTGTTGTCGCCTGGCTTAAGACCGGGCAACTCATGTGAAGCAACGGGTTTCTCACCTTTCAATTGACCATCAATATACAGCGCTACATAGTTGTCGGTATTGTTTATGACCACGGCAAAGTGAGTGGCATTATCCAAACTGGGAGTTCCATACACACGATGCCCCCAATAACCGGCATCCTGCCGCCAAAACGCAATAGTATTATTACTTTCACGGCTGACAACCGCAAGGGCATCACTGGTGCCATCGCTCGGATTGCCGAAGCCAAACGTCAGATAGCCGCTCCACCAATGAGAAGCAGTCGTGGTAAAGAACATCTCCAGCGTGATGCCGTCGCTGTTGCGCAGGTTGTTCAACAGATAGTCCGGCAGATCGACAAACGCGCCGCCATTGCTGTAATTATTGGTCTGGGTGTCGCCGTTTTTGAGCCACAGGTAACCATCGCCCCATTCATAGAAACTGCTATTGGAGGCAACCAGCGTGCCGTGGGCGCTGCCGATAGAATCGTTGGCATTTCCGTCAAACGTATAGCGATGCACCAAGTAATTTTTATACGCCCCGGCCTGATCCGTTTTGTTCCAGTTTCCAGACAATGTCGCTAAATCCGCCAAATCCACCCGGCCGCTCTGATTAAAATCAGACCTCGCAAAGTTTACCCGGTCGGCAGCACGAATCGTCGCCGAGACCCCGTCCACATCAAGCACACCCGGACTTTGGTTGTTTCCGTAGCCGACAAACTGAATCACCACTTTGGCCGTATCAGGGCGCAGGTTCGGCGCCCACGGCATCGCTTCAGTGTCATAGTAGATCACACTTCGCCAGGTATTGGCAGGCAGCAGCACCGCACCGGGCGTCCAAACCTGCTCGCGTATGAACTGGTCGGCGGCGTTGTATTCCAAAATGCTGGTATAAAACCACATATTGGACCGGACATAAGCGTTCAGATAGAGGTTATAGTTGACCCCTGGAATCTGCGAAACCGTCATCGGGGACATCTGAATGGCGCCCCAGTGACCGTCGCTGTTATTGATCGAAATACGACCAAAATAACTGTTGGTCGCCGCATTGGATTTGTTCGGTCCCTGCCGGGAAAAGGTATAACCGGTGCTGCTCGAGGCCGTCCAGCCGGTGGGCTGGCTGCCGGTAGCTTGTTCGGCATCCGGGTTGGTCAGCGTGCCGACATTGGCCGAGGCCGAAAGCGAACCAATTACATTTTTGGGCTGATGCGGAGCATACTGCATACTGTAGGTCGCCCCGGACTCCCCATAGGGCGGGGTCATCACCCACGCCATTTGTGCCATAACGCCTTTGTTGCGGGCATTTGTGGCCAGGTTGACCATATTGGTGGACTGATTGTCCTCGGTATTCGAACCTGACCCTTCATTACTGGGCCACGCGCCGCCGCCTTGGTAGCCGCACTCGCCGCTAATAACCGTCGCATTGTGGTAGGCAGCGCGTGCCTTATCCACCCAGCCGGCCAATTGGCTCGGCGTATCATACGACTGCACATCGGGATAAAAATGCAGACTGAGGTAATCTACGCGGCGGCCCTGGAGCTGAGTAGCCCACCAGGTTACAAAGTCGCTAATGCCATCGCCCTGCTTAAACGAGATCGAAAGCAGACGTTTGCCTTTGGGAACCGGCACATTGTCGATGCAATAGCGAAC
>CAZVXR010000209.1:0-8207 GCA_964630865.1 uncultured Pirellulales bacterium
TGGCCGGGCATTGGATGGAAACGACGAGCGAGGCGGATTTGAGCGGGGATGGGGTTGTGGATATGGCGGATTTGGTGATGTTTGGGGAGCATTGGATGGCGGGAATTTAAATTGGATATGGAAATAGAAGTCGGAAGTCTGGAGTCAAGAAGCCAGACGGAAATCTCAGATTTGAAATTGGGTAACATTTTAGCCGTGTGCAAAAAAATAGGATACTGTTCCTGACGGAGGCTATTATACGCTGGATTCCCGCCTCCGCGGGAATGACAAACCGGCAACCAATATTCGGCTAAAGTGTTACAAAGCTTTTATGTCGTCCCCTGCGGGGACTCGATGGGGTGGGGGTGATTTTTGTCCACGGGCTTACGCCGGGTGGCTAAAACATAACGCCTGCTGCGCGGGCTAAAAAGGATAAGGGAATTTTTTCAGCATGAAGGGCTTGTTGCCCGAACAATGCTTATTTTCCAATATTTATCTTGCATTTTTTTATTAACACGTTATACTCTATCCATAAAGATATACTAATATTCTTTGTGGAGATCAAATCCATGATGAGCAAATCCCAGCGATCCGAACCGAAGTTGTTTTATCACGGCATTTCCTTAGACAGCCGTGTGCCGCAAGACCATTCTTTGCGTCGCATCCAGCAGCTTGTCGATTTTACCTTTGTTCGCTCACAGGTTGAACACCTCTACGGCAGAAACGGCCAGGTTTCCGTCGATCCGACAGTCCTTTTGAAATTGATTTTCCTGATGTTCTACGAGAACATCAAATCCGAACGGGCGCTGATGGCACAGTTGCCGCTGCGGCTGGACTGGCTGTGGTTTTGCGGCTATGACCTGGATGACTGCACGCCGGATCACAGTGTCTTGTCCAAAGCCCGCAGACGCTGGGGGCAGAAGGCTTTCAGTGAATTCTTTGCCGTCGTTCTTCAGCAGTGCATCGATGCCGGTCTGGTGGATGGAACCACTATTCATATTGATTCGAGCATGATTGACGGCAACGTTTCGAAAGACACATTGCAGCCGCAGCTTCGCTTGCTGGGACAAAACCTCTATGACGACCTCGAAACACAATCCTCTGAAATACCACAAGATAACACCCCTCTTGAACGGCGCGTCAGCGACACCGACCCGGATGCCCGAATGCGTTCTAAAAACGGCAAAAGCACCCTGGGCTATAAAGATCATCGTGTCGTTGACGACCAGTGCGGCATCATTACAGCCACCCTCACGACCCCGGCCGATGTCAACGATGAACATCAATTACAGCAGGCGGTACAGGCCCATCAGAACAATACCCATGCAGACCTGAAAACCGTTGTGGCAGACAAAGCCTATGGCATTATCGATAATTACCGGTATCTGCATGACCATGGCCTGACACCCTGTATTCCGCATAAGAATCCGGCGAATGCGAATGAGGGGTTGTTTGGGCGGGACCAGTTTCAGTACGATGCCGACCGCGACTGTTACCGGTGTCCGGCTGGACAGACACTCTGCCGGATACGAAACAATGATGAGGTAGAAACCCTGATCTACAGTATCGACCGCACTGTCTGTCAGGCCTGTGAACATCTGAATCGATGCGTGAAATCCGAAACCGCAGGCCGAACCGTAAATCGTAAAGCCGGAACCGAACAGATCGAATGGGCAGATGCATGTCTGAGTCGATCGCAACGCCGTCGCCTGATGAGCCGACGGCGGTTTAAAGCCGAAGGCTCCTTTGCCGATGCGGCCAACAATCACGGCTTTAAACGAGCCCGCTGGCGGGGACTGGTAAAAATGACGATCCAAAATCTGATGATCGCCGCCATTCAGAATCTGCGCAAACTGATGCGGCATCGATTCCGAACAACCGCAAAAACGTCGGTTGCTACCTTAAAAAACACTATTTCAGAGCGTATCCTGCATCTTTTTTCAAGTGGGATGCCGATAGACCCTCTCCCAAATCAATCGTGAGCGATTTTTTACTTTTTAAAGAGCTTTTCCGACACCAAAAAGATGCCGAGAATAAAATGTCATGAGCCTATTTGGGCAACAAGCCCTAAATGCTGTACTCCGAACGGGAGTTTATTGGGCGAACACGCAGGTTTGTCCCCGCCTTGGGCAACCACGGGGGCATAAACAAATAAAAAATCAAAAGGTAAAATGCAAAATTTAGCGGAATGCCTGAGGTATGGAGAGTTTATACGAAGCACGATGCTTCGGCTACCTTGCGGGCGAACACGCAGGCTCGCCCCTGCATTTTACAATACAAGGCCCATTTGGCTTAGGGCGGAGCGGGTCTGGTCGGCGTTTTCGAAGCGGATTGCTTGCATCCCGGCGGCGATGGCTCCGTCGACATTCTTCTGCAGGTCATCAATAAAAACGCACTGGGAAATGTCCGCTTCGGTATTTTTCGCAGCGGCAAGGTAGCTTTCCCGGCCGGGCTTCATTGAGCCTATCTCATAGCTTAAGGTTGGCCGGACGAAATGGCTCATCAGTGGAAAATTCGCCTTGATGTAATTCCAATGCAGCGGGTCGGTATCGGACAATAGGCCGAGTTTGACCTTGCCGCTCAGCGCGTTGACGAGTTGATCCATTCCGGGCATGGGGCTGAAGATATCGCACCAGCGGGACGCAAACTGCTCGAACGATAATGACAGGCCGCAGCTATCGCAAAGCCGGCGGTAAAAAGCCTGCGAATCAAGCTGGCCGATGCTGTATTGAGCCATCATCGGGTCGCCCATGATCCGCCCTAATGCAAGCTGGGCGTCTTGGGGTTTAATCTGCTGAAAGAAAAACCCCCACAGCCGCTGCGTATCGACACTGACAAGAACCCGCCCGAGGTCGAATATCACGGCGGTAACTGGTGAGGTGTGATTCATGCGAGGCAACCGAGATTATCGCATCACCCAGGATTGCTTTTGAAATGCCAGTGCCGCCTGCTCGCGCAGCGCCGGGTCAGTGGCATTCAGATAATTTAGCTGCAGCGTCTTTTGCAGATAGACCTTGACGGGATTGCCCGCATCGTCTTTCCTGGCCGGATCGTTGATTACCGTTGTCTCATTGGACAATCCGGCGATAAACAGGCTGATGATATTGGCCTTCGGGTCGAACTCCGGCCAGATGATGGCGATATCGCGAGCGTTATCGGCTCCGCGGCGGATACGCAAATCCGGGAAATCCATCGATTCGAGAAATGGATACTGCCCCTCGTGTTTGGCTTTAATCTGCTCAAAGACTTCTTTGGGGACATTCTTGCCGGCGGGGATGGTCTTGAATGTATCGGTAACCAATTCGCAGGAGGGTATCAGGCTGACTTCCTCAGTTGCGTTATTGGTCATCGTCAGGATGATATACCAGAATCGCTGGGGCATTGCCTGTCCGGGGACACGGACGGCAATTTGCACCGGCTGGCTGTACTGAACGTCGAGCGTCCATTGTCCTTTCCGCTGGACCGAGACGGGCTTTGGGGCGGCGACGGCATCGATAGCCATCCCGCCTAAGACTGCCGCTGTAATTAGAATAAAAGCTATGTATTTCATTGAAATATCCTCTTTTTCTGTTGCTGTCAGTGTTGCACAAGGCTACTATTATACTGTTTTCAAAGGGCTTGGTAAAGCCCAAATATGCCTTGGAAGCAGAGAAATTCAATGCTTGCGTAAAGGAACTTTTAGAAAAGGTCAGGGACGATGTCTGAAGAAAAAATCATCATTTATGAAGAAATAGTCGGGCTTTTGAACGAGAAATGCCTCAAGGCGCTGGGGGCTTTTCTGGATTTGCAGCGTGCCAGCGACATCGCCGAAGCCGTCGAAATGCTGGATAACGACCAGAAGCGGGCTGTTTTTGATGCGATGGAAGATAAGGAACTGGCTGCCGAAGTCCTTGAAAAAGTCGATGAGGCGACCCGCGCCGAACTGTTTGAGGAGGTGCTGGAAAACAAGGAAATCGCCGATTTAGTGTCGGAACTGCCGCCGGATGAGGCTGCGGATGTACTTGCCGAGATGGATGAGAAGGAAAGCCAGGAAGTCCTCGGCCATCTGGACTATGACGACGCCCGGCAGATTCAGGGGCTAATGCAATACGAAGAGGACTCCGCTGGCGGCATTATGCAGCCGATGATTCTGGCCGTGGAGGATTATTTAACGGTCCAGCAGACTATTGATAAGATTCGTCGGGCAGAAGGTCAGGAGGAGTTTTATAGCGTTTTTGTTGTGGATAAACAAAGGCGATTTCTCGGTACTGTAGGCATTCGTCACCTTTTAATCAGCAATCCGCAGACGCCGATGGGGAAAATTGTGGACCCCAATTCTGTGGTAGTAACGGTTGATACAGACCAGGAAGAAATACGCAACCTCTTTAAAAAGAATAACTTACTGCTTGCTCCGGTGGTCGATGAACATCGCTATCTGGTCGGGGGCATTACCGCCGACCGTGTTCTTGAGGTTGCCGAAGAAGAGGCCGCCGAGGATATTTACACGATGGCTGGCACGGGTGCCGAGGAACTGGAGTCTTTTTCTCCGCTTCGGGCTGCGCGGGTGCGGATGACATGGCTGCTGCCGTGCCTTTTGGGGACGGCGATTACAGCGTTTTTGGGGCTGTATTTTAAGGCGGCATTTATCGAATCCAATCAGCTCTCTATTTTTGTGATGGCATTTTTGTTTGCCCCGATGATCGGGGCCATTAGCGGTAATGCCGGACTTCAAACCTCGGCAATTGTGGTTTGCGGCTTAGCCACCGGCGACCTTGCGGCGCTGCGATTAGGGCAGGTTTTCTTCCGCGAAGTGCGGGTTGCCTTGCTGGTAGCGCTGTCCTGCGGGGTTATCGGCGGATTGGTGTGTGCGTATTTGCCCGGGCTGGTTGGCCATCCTCTGTCTGCCGCGGAAACGGTGCAGGGTCGCCAGCAGCTTCACATTGCGATGGCCCTTGGTTTATCGATGTTTTCGGCGGTGATGGTTTCGACGTCGCTGGGGCTTTTATTGCCGTTTTTATTCCGAAAAATCGGGGTTGACCCGGCCATCAGCTCCGGCCCGCTGGTTACCACCGCCAATGACTCAATCAGCGTGGCGATTTATATGATTTTAACGATTTTGCTGACCCGGTAACAGAGGAAGTTTGGAATTTGTAGAAAAGTTTATAGTCCACAGTTGATAGCTGATGAAAAAAACCACTTCTGGCTTCTTTTTCATTTTACAATCTAAATTCAAGCCCTGAGTTTGTCTGGCCGACATTGATATGGTCGCCTATACCGGCACACAGTATAACATCATCGGAAATACAGCCAAAAAATTTACCGGAAAATTCGACGGTAATAATCATGTGATACACAATTTAACCGTCTTAAAGAGGCGATAACAACAGTAGCCCGCCAATAACAAAAAAAGGAGATTGTCGGGAATTGCTCATCAAAACCGGCTTTGTGATTCAACATTCGCAGCGGCATCTTTTCTAATCCCGCCATGGGTTTTAGCTTATGCTGAATTTCCCTTTTACTTTTTTACCTGATTTTCCCCCGGTACACGAAATCCGCAATGGGGTATTTTCAAACCCTGTAAGCCGACATACGATGCCGCAAGGCGGATTGGCTCTTCGGAGATTAAATTAGGAGATAATTGCTCCATAATTGGGTGTGGAAAGGGTTAGCGGGCTGAGGGATCATATACAAGACAATCTCTTGCCGGATTTAATTGTTACAAAGAAGACTTTTGGGCTATAAAAACGCAAAAAACTGTGGAACATTGGAACAAACAAGACTTTTTGAGTCTTATTTTTCTCTATTTCTCAAAAAAACCAAACAAAGCCATTTGGTGTCGTTTCCAAACGAACCCAAATTTCATAGGATAGTCCTGTTCCTGGCAAGGATACCGATTGACGGAAAGAAATCTTTGCATTATAATCCGTTACTCATTATTTGGATGTCAAAAGTCTTATATTTGTTGGGCTTTCGATAGTGTTTTTGAGGGACTTATAGAGATATTCATCAGGAGTCGATTATGACTGCGGGTCAGCCGATAGATAGTCAGGTGCATGTAGATAAGGTGCCGGATATTGACAAGTATTTTAAGGCTGCGGTGAAAGCCGAGGCAAGCGATCTGCATTTGAAAGTCGGGATGCCGCCGATTATGCGCATCAGCAGCAAGCTGAAAAAGACAACGGGCGAATTGTTGACCGAGCAGCGTATCGAAGAGCTGATCTTTGAGATTATGAGTCCCAAGCAAAAGCAGTTTTTTTTGGAAAATGGGGCTCTGGACTTTGCCTATCAGGTTGGCCCGACCGACCGATTTCGTATCAATGCGTTTCGGCAGCGTAATTTTATCAGTATGTCGGGTCGCCGCATCAGCAGTAAAATCCCCCCATTTGAAAAATTGCATCTGCCGCCGGTGATTGAGAAAATTGCTGATTCGACCCACGATGGGCTGGTTCTGGTCGTTGGCCCCACCGGATCGGGCAAAAGCACCACCATCGCATCTATGATTGACTATATCAACCGGACGCGTGCGGCCCATATTGTAACCATAGAAGATCCGCTGGAATTTCTTCATGTCGACCAAAAATCCATGGTCTCCCAGCGTGAAATTGGTATTGACGTGCCGAATTACGAAAGTGCGCTTCGCAGTCTGATGCGGCAAGACCCCGACATTGTGCTGGTCGGCGAAATGCGCGATCAGGAAACGCTGACGGCGGCGATGCGGGCGGCGGAAACCGGCCACTTGGTATTCGGCACCCTGCATGCCAATAATGCTGCGCAGACCATTCAGCGTATTCTTGACTTATTTCCGCAGGAAGAGCGAGACCTGGCCCGTTCGACGTTTGCCCTGACGATTCGCGCGGTAATCAGTCAGCAGCTTTTGCCGGGGATTCGTTCGGAATCGCCGCGTGTTCCGGCTGTCGAGGTTCTGATTCGCACGCCGATTGTTCGCAAACTGATTACCGAAGGGCGTGAAGCGGATATCCCCAGTGCCATTCGCGCCGGCGGCGGCGAAGGGATGATTGATTATACGTCAAGCCTGTGCCGGCTCGTCGAAGAAGAATGGATTGATTTAAAAGTAGCGATGGACTATGCTCCGAATGTCGAAGAACTCAAGATGGCGATGAAGGGAATTCGCACTTCGTCGAGCGGTATTCTTTAAATTATAAAGAGCTGTCGGGGTAGTCTGTGAGCGATACAGGTTAAATTCCAAAAACAGGAAACGGATATGCAAATGAATGTTATGGCAGAGATCGAATACGGCGGGTATGTCGCATTATACAAACTGCTGTTGGTACTGGCGTTTTTTCTGGTCTGGCTGCCGCTGGTCAATTGGGTCTATGCGGATGCCCAGGCTGTCAAGTCGGATCGTCGATTTTGGACGATGGTTATCGCCGCCGCCGGAGCGGTTGCGATATGGCTGTGGCTGCTGAACCCCTTTTTTTGGATTGGTTTTCTGATTTATCTGATTTTAGTCGGGTCGGTGGCGATGTCTTATGTGATGCACCGGAACGGGCGTGTGGCGGAATTTGAAAAGGTGCTGACGGCCGATCACTTGCGGTCACTGCTGATCAATCCGACCAAAAAGGTATCCAAGTCCAGCCGGGGGCTGACGTTTATCACCGCCAATAAAAATGAAGTTCCTTTGCCGGATTCGAAAAGTCCCGATGCGGAGGCTTTTCAGATCCTGTGCGAAATTATAGACGATGCGGTTTGGCGTCGCGTCAGCCAGATTTTGTTAACTCCGCAAAAAGATAATTACGCGGTGGTTTATGAGATTGATGGCGTCGCCAGCAGTCAGGGCGAGCGATCCAAAGAGGAAGTCGATCTGCTGGCGCGATACCTCAAGCAGCTTGCAGACCTGGATGTAGAAGAGAAACGCAAGCCGCAGACCGGTTCATTTTCAACCCAGAAAGATAACGACTGGAAAAAGAAAATCGCCTGGGAGGTTCAGACTGCCGGTTCTACGGCGGGTGAGCAGATTCGTATTGTCAAGGCCGAAGACTATACATCGCGCAAACTGTCGGAGTTGGGACTGAATGAAAATCAGTTTGAATCCATTCGTTCGCTGCGAGACTGCAAAGGCGGCATGGTTTTGCTTTCGGGGCCGGCCAAGAGCGGCGTTACCAGCACGTTGTACGCAATGCTGGGCAATCATGACCCGTTTTTGAATAATGTTGTAACGCTGGAGCGTAAAATCGCCGTAGAACTGCCCAGTATTACACAAAATGAATACACCCTGAGCGATACGGGCA
>CAZVXR010000210.1:0-6062 GCA_964630865.1 uncultured Pirellulales bacterium
AATGCAGATTGCGATCAACCTGATCGACAACGCCTGCAAATACGCCCATCCCGCCGCCGACAACCGGATCATCCTCCGCACCCGCAGCCAAAAGGATCACATTCTCATTGAAGTCGAAGACCATGGCCCCGGCATTCCGCGTTCCGAACAAAATAGGATATTTGACGCCTTCTACCGCTGCGCCGACGAATCCACCCGTCAAACCACCGGCACCGGCCTTGGCTTGGCTTTAGTCAAACGCTTCGCCGAAGCCCATCGCGGCTTCGTTCAGATTGCTCAGGCCTCCCCCACAGGCTGCATCTTCTGCGTCGCTTTCCCTCAGTAGCCCAATGTGAAGATTGGCTGACAGGAATGAACTAATTACCTAAATTAGCAAGATAGGGTTTGTGTTTTTTTGGAAAAAAGCGTATTTTATGACAGAATGGGTTGACGGTGGATGCAATACACCATAAAATGGGCGCGTCAATAAGTATTTGGGCATTTATCACTATTATGAGAGTTTGGGAGAGAGTTTGTGCGGGGTATTATTCGTGTAATTATGTTGTTATTATTCTGCTTGAATAGCTGGATTCCGTGCAGTACGGCCCAGTCAGCAGAAGAGGCCTTAACTGACGATTCGGATAAGGCTGTCGTTGAGGATGAAAGTTCGCGTCAGTTGCGTATTTACAGCGATGCACTGCTGCGCGGAGCCAGCGATGGGATTCGTCAGGATGCGGCGATGGGGCTTTTGATCCGCAAGGACGAGGTTTCGCACAAAGTCCTTATCGATGCTCTATCGTCGACGGATAATTCTCCGGCACGGATGGCGGTTTGCCGGGCGTTAATCAAGGGGCGATCACTGGGGTTTGCTGCCGGAGCGATGGATGTATTTTTGCTTCCGCTGGTTACCGCTCTCAAAAGCCCGGAAGTTCCACTGTCAAGATCGGCCGCTGAAGCGATGCTCGTATTTCGGTTTGATCAGATTTCCGCGGCATTTTCCGAATTGACACAAACCGAAAACGATAAAAAATTGCGCCTAAACGCCATTTATGCCCTCCAAATTCGTGCCGAGCCGGAGGCCTTACGCAGTTTAGTTAAACTTTTGGAGGATGCCGACCCGGAAATTGTCCGAGCGGCTGAACTGGCGCTGCAGGAATCGTTTGGAATGCCCGTGGGAACCGGCAAGGACGTTTGGGCAAAAATTCTTGCGGATTTGAACAAAAAAAATCCGACAGAGATTCACCGAGATCGCTTACTGCGTCAGGAAAACCGTCTTCGTGAGGTTCAGGCTGATCGGGATCGCTGGCAGAAACTCTATATAGACACTCTGGATAAAGAATTTGAACTGATTGACGCAGCGGCCAAGACGGCCTATTTGCAGGATAAACTGGGTTCAGAGTTGCCTGCAATACGTCTTTGGTCTCTGGATAAAGTACAACGATTTACGTCATTGGCGGCAACGGGGCTTCGCGAGAAACTGCTTTCGTTATTATCGGACGATAATAGACAAGTCCGGCTGGCTACAGCGAAGACTCTCAGCACGATGAGTGCTCTAAATCCGGCCGAAAAACTGCTTGATCGGTATCAGCAGGAAAATGATCCGCAAGTGGCGGCCGCAATTTTTGAGGCTCTTGGGGAGGCGTGTTTTTTCGCGTTTTCTCAGGGGTCCAAGATTACACTTCCTGTGGAAATAAAAACTCAGGTCTTGCAGCTTGCCGAAGGCTATACCTCCAAAGATGACTCGGAAATGTCTAAAAAAGGGGCCGAAGTTCTCCGGAAAATGTTGGAACTGGATGGTTTGACCCAAAAAGAAACAGAGCATTATCTTAAGATAATTCAGGACCGTTATACCATTGAAACAGAGAAAAAAGGTACCATTCGGGGTGAATTACTCACAATTATGGCTCGTCTTTGTGGGCAAGGCAGTAAGCGAGCCGTGGCTGTACAAATGTATAGCAAGCTATTTGAATCGGTTTTGCAGACAAACGATGACAATAATTTAGTCCGTCAGGCTGCGGCGACCGGTTTGGTTTACGCCGACAAGACCGCGGCAATTCAGTTATTTCGACAAGTCAGTATCCAAAATGATTCCAGTTCGGCCGTTCGCCAGATTTATATTGATCTGGCCGGACAAATCGGGACGGTTGATGACCTTCAGTGGCTGTCTGGATTGTATATGGCCAATGGTCAAGGGGAACAGGTCTGGCTGGCGATGGTGTCCATTTTTCAACGTCAGGATGCGTCGTTTATCGCAAACTGGGTGATGCGGATGGAGCAAAATCAGACAAATTCAGACCAAATTCGTGAACTTCTAACAATTGCAGAACAAAAGGCGGCTGTTCAGCAGGATACGAAATTACTTTGCGATTTACAGGTGCGATTGTTCAGATGGTATTCAAGCAAAGGAAATTATGAGCAAGCCGCACTATTCCGTGAGAAGTTGTCGCAGGGAAGTCGTTCAAATGAATTTGTTCAAAATGCGATGCACCAAACGGATGAAATGGCAATTGAGGCCTATCTTCAGCTTCGGAAATTTTCGAATGTGGCTGAAATTATCGGCGATTTGCTACGAGAAAACAGGATAACGGCTACATCTGAAATTCTGGACAGGATTGGCCTGTTTATGGCATCTGAGAAGATTCCTGTGGACGATAAGCGGCTTCTTTTGAGGAGTTTTTCCGAATTAACGATCAGCAATGACCAGCTATGGTGGAATGAAAAAGTGGAGCAATGGAAGAGCTTTGAGGTGACAGAGGGTGCGGATATTCCAAAGATTGATATAAATACTAAAAAATGATATACAAATATATAATATCCTGAATATATTATTATATTAAAAAAAAATGAGAATTTTCTCATTTTTCTATTTGCAGTCTTGCGGTTAGCTCTATATACTCTTCCCTTTACCAATGAAATGGTACAGGGAGTCTCTGTCCTTATGGTTTTATAGCTAAGCCATAAAGGGGAATCCTTGGCGGTATCAGGGAAAGGTTTATCAGTACTGAAAAACAATCCGTACTGGGATATCTCTGAAAATCGCTGCTGTAGCTCAGTCGGTAGAGCGCGTCCTTGGTAAGGACGAGGTCATGAGTTCAAATCTCATCAGCAGCTCAGGCGAATCATCGTGGCCGATGACGTCAGCTCAGTGTGTGCGGGCGGTCGGCAAGACGATAAAATTGGAACTAAAATCAGAAATTATTAACAGAACCAAAGGAATATCAGGAGGTTACTAACACATGGCGAAAGATATTTTTGTACGAAAGAAACCTCACGTTAACGTCGGCACGATTGGTCACGTTGACCACGGGAAAACGACTCTGACGGCTGCGATTACGAAAGTGTCCAGCTTGTTGGGTATGTCCAAGTTTAAATCTTATGATGATATTGCGAAAGCCTCGGAGTCTCAGGGTCGCCGCGATGATTCCAAGATTATGACGATTGCCACCGCGCACGTGGAATATGAATCCGCGATTCGTCATTATGCACACGTTGACTGCCCCGGTCACGCGGACTATGTTAAAAACATGATTACCGGCGCCGCCCAGATGGACGGTGCGATTCTGGTTATCAGCGCTTATGACGGCCCGATGCCCCAGACCCGCGAGCATATTCTGCTTGCCCGTCAGGTTAACGTGCCGAAGATCGTGGTGTTCCTGAATAAGGTTGACCTGGTCGATGATCCGGAACTGCTGGACCTGGTGGAAATGGAAGTTCGCGATCTGCTGAGCAAGTACAATTTCCCCGGCGACGATACCCCGATTATTCGCGGTAATGCGGTCGCGGCGATGAGAGCTGAAACCGGTGATGATCCGGCCTGCGAGCCTATCAAGCAGCTTCTTAAGGCACTGGATGATTATGTTCCGGTTCCGCAGCGTGAAGTGGAAAAGCCGTTCCTGATGCCTATTGAAGACGTCTTCAGCATCAAAGGCCGCGGTACAGTCGGTACCGGCCGTATCGAACGCGGCATGGTGAAAGTCGGCGACGAAATCGAAATTATCGGATTGGTCGAAGATACTCGCAAGAGCATCGTAACCGGCGTTGAAATGTTCAATAAGACGCTGAACGAAGGTCAGGCCGGCGATAATGTCGGTGTGCTGCTTCGCGGCGTTGAAAAGAAAGACCTCGAACGCGGTATGGTTTTGGCCAAGCCGGGTTCGATTACCCCGCATACCAAGTTCATCGGCGAAGTGTACGTGCTGACGAAGGAAGAAGGCGGACGTCATACCCCATTCTTCCCGGGTTATCGTCCTCAGTTCTTCTTTAGAACGACCGATGTGACGGGTTCGATTACCGCCATTCGCAGCCGCGAAGGTAAGGCCGCGGAAATGTGTATGCCCGGCGATAACATCGAAATGGAAGTGGAAATCGGTTCGAAGATCGCGATGGAAGAGGGTCTTCGTTTCGCGATTCGCGAAGGCGGCAGAACTGTCGGTGCTGGTGTTGTAACCAAGATTATCGCGTAAGTAGTAGAGAACATTCTTACGGGGCGTCGCGATTGCGTCGCCCCTTTTTATCCTTTCGGTCCCAGCGGGAGTCGGATGGATATTGGGTTATAGAGAGGCATTTTGTATGGCAAAAGCGCAAAAACGAGAATATGTGTGGCTGGAATGCAAGGACTGCGGCGATCGCAACTATCGCACGCCGGTCAACGTCCAGGGCGGCACACCCAAAATTGAGTTGAAAAAATTCTGTAAACGCGAGCGGAAACGTACCGTTCACAAGATTCGCAGGAAGTAAAGCCCTGTGGGTCTGTTTTGCCAGGAGCAATGCAGCCCGTAGTTGAATTTCGGCGGGCGGCGTTTGACGCGGCAAATCCGACACTGCGGCGGCGATAGGTCAGTAGCTCAATTGGCAGAGCAGCGGTTTCCAAAACCGCAGGTTGGGGGTTCGACTCCCTCCTGACCTGATGCGGAGCGAAAACAAGTTTTTTGACCGCGATTTCAGAAAAAAATAAGGCTCAGGCTAAGACGAATACGATAGAGAAAAGGGTCTGGATAGCGATGAATCTGAACATCTATAAACAGGGACAGGCAAAAAATACGCGTCTTTGGACTGCGGTTGCGGCGTTTGTCATTGTCGCTTACGGTTGTTATGTGCTGCATTTGAAGCTGCAGGCGCTCGGCAATGTTTGGGTGGAAACGCTGGTTCCATTCGGTTTGTGTGTCATTTTGGGCGGCGTCATTGCCTGGGTGATGAATAAGGCGTCGGTTGCCGATTTTCTGATTTCTTCTGAGGGGGAAATTAAAAAAGTAAGCTGGTCAACGCGTAAGGAGATTATCGCCTCAACGACGGTTGTCATTGTTACGATGGTGACTATTGCACTGCTGTTGACCGTGGTGGATTATGCGTTTGTTTTCATTTTTATCAAAATCGGTCTATTGCCGAAATAGTCGCTGAGGATTGTCTAATTATGTTTTGGTATGTGTTACGAGTTGCATCCAATCGAGAAGAACATGTGCGCGATACGCTGGCCCGCAAGATGGAAGTCGAAGGGGTCAAAAGCGTTGGTCGCGTGATTGTTCCGAGCGAGCAGATCAAGCGTATCCGCGCTGGCAAACAGCGTGTGCTCAAACGCAAATTGTATCCCGGCTATGTATTTATGGAATTGGAGCCGAAAGAAGATGGCAAGATTCCGGATGATGTTTGGTATATCATCAAGGAAACCAGCGGTGTGGGGGATTTCATCGGAACCGAAGGCGTTCCGACGCCGATGCGTGATACGGATGTCGCCAAGATGCTCAGGGAAGCGGAAAAACCCGAAGACACTCCAAATATCAAAGTGGAGTTTGCTAAAGGGGATGTGGTTAAAATTCGCGAAGGTGCATTTGAGAATTTTGAAGGCGCCGTTGACTCGATTGATTCGGAACGCGGGATTGTCCGCGTGATTGTAACGATATTTGGCCGCAGTACGCCGCTGGATATTGAATACTGGCACATTGAAAAAGTGTAAACTGCAGCAATTAAGGTAAAACCATGGCTAAAAAAGAAGTAACCAAAGTAATTAAATTGCAGGCGCCCGGCGGGAAAGCGACCCCTGCGCCGCCCATCGGCCCGGCTCTGGGTCAGCATGGCGTGAACATAGG
>CAZVXR010000211.1:0-2709 GCA_964630865.1 uncultured Pirellulales bacterium
TTGGGCCATCGCGGTGGCCACACAGCCGGTGTAATAATAAGTGCTTGTATTGAAGTTGGTATAATAGTTGTAACAATGCCCCCCTGCGACGTCATCTTGTCCCCACTTGCTTTGCAGCAGCGGCGACACACGAACGTCCGTAACAGAGGTAAACCCAAGAGGCAGAATATCGCCGCCGTCTTTGGCCTGGGGATCTGAACCCGCATCCAGCAACGTCTGCCATTTATTGGATTCCTCGGATGTTCCACGAGCAGCCTGTGGGCCTTTTTGACTCAATTTTTCGAGCCGGCTTTGCATGTCTCGTCCGAGCAACTCTTTAAGAGGGCTGTCCTGAGAACTATCAAAGTACCCCGTCGCGGAAAATGCGATTACCGGCTCGACCTGATCATCGGCTGAAAGAATGACAAAACCCTGCGGTTTGAGGGCGACACTGTAATACAAAACCCGACCCTCTGTGTCTGAAAGGGCTTCGGTTTGGCTGACATCCTTGCTGATTGCAGTCTCCATCGGAGCCGCATTACGCTTGAGCCACCCGCGAACGGCCTGATTGGCATTTTGTCTGGGCACCGGAGCAGCAAACACCCACCCTGCCAGACAAACAGACAACAATAAGAACAGATGCGAAATTGTCGACATTCGATGTATTTTTTCCACCTTAAACCACCCTATCTTTCGTGAACCTCGATGTCTATTAAAAACACAGATTTCCTTCAGAGCAAATTTTAGACACTTTTTTTCCATACTCCAATACTATACCAAAACCAGCGACGTTTTTGTAATTAAATTCTGGTCCGGTTTTACCAGGTGCAAAAATCCGGGAAACCGTCTCCGCCTACGCGTGAATGGCAGTTCTTTTTCAACATATTGGATAAGGTCGATTTTGAAAAACAAAGGCCTATTAAATCCCCCCTCCTGAGCAGGGGTATAAAAAAAATTTGCAAAGTGTTTTATCCTCCGTATAATGTGCGACTTACCCGACTTTTGGGAACATTGTATTGGCATAGAAAGTGTTATAGAACGGGCTTTGACGAGGCGTTAGACAATGTATTTAACCCTTTTCAATAAAGCCACTTACAGGCGAAACAGGAGACAGAGCCGAGTATGGTAACAATAGCGGAACTCCAAACGGAACTATTTGGTAAGGAAATCCCGGCATTTGAGAAGATCAAGGCGTATTCAGCCGTGGTCAATGCAAGCGAACGGAATCGGATTGCAACGTCTCAAAAGGCAGAGGACCAGAGTTCTAATCCTCTGGGTGCGGGAATTGCGCTGTGGCTTTGCGGTCGGCTAACTGAGGCCGAAGAACTGCTCAAAAAAGCAAAAGATTGTGCACAGAAATTTTTGTCGCTCGGGTGTTTGTACCGTCAACAGGGACTCTTTGACAAATCGCTGGAGCAGTTTGAGCTGGCCGGAAAACACCGCGCCGAGTCGCTGACTGTAACGATGGAAAAGATAGAGACCCTGCGGCAGGCGGGACTTTATGAGAGGGCGGAGAAAGAATTCAAATCCTGCTCGAATTTCGAAAATGTCAGCGCTGAATACCACTACCAGATGGCGCGATTACAGGAAGCTTTGGGACAGTACGAAATTGCGGCAAAGCATTATCGGACAGCGATAGAATTGGACCCCAGTCACGCTCGCGCCATGTTTCATCTGGCTTACCTGCACGATCTGCGAGGCGATGAAGCTGTGGCCATCGACCTTTATGAAGAAGCGACACAAATCTTTCCCGCCTATACCGCGGTACTGCTGAATCTTGCCGTGTTATATGAGGATCGCAACGAATACGCCTATGCCTTGCAATGCGTTCATGCCGTGCTGAAGGCGCACCCCAACCATCCGCGGGCGTCGCTGTTTCTCAAAGATGTCGAAAGTTCTCGTACCATGGTTTACGATGAAGAGCGTGAGAAGCGCAAAGATCGCCAGAACAAAATTCTGGAAACCCCGATTTCCGATTTTGAGCTGTCGGTACGAAGCCGCAACTGTCTGAAGAAGATGAATATCAATACGCTCGGCGATTTGCTTCGAACGACCGAGGCGGAACTGCTGGCTTACAAAAATTTTGGCGAAACCTCGCTGCTGGAAATCAAGAAGATACTGGATTCCAAGACATTGCGTCTGGGTATGGCGACAGAACAAAAAGCCGCTGCGATAACCCCCACCGCAGAGCCGGAAGAACAAGATGGTGTCAATCCGGAACTATCAACCAAGCCGGTTGAGGATCTGGAATTGTCCGTTCGGGCCCGTCGGGCATTGGGCAAACTGAATGTTAAGACGTTCTATGACCTGGTTATCAAGACCGAAGCCGAATTGCTCGGCTGCAAGAATTTTGGAGTAACCAGTCTCAATGAAATCAAAGAAAAACTGACCAATTTCGGGCTGACTCTCCGCAAACTGGATTAGCCGGTATTGGCCACTGGCTTGAGGAAAGGCTCCGTTGTTGAACATAAACAGACAAAAGCCCGCAGTTTGCGTAAGTGTATTTCTGTGGGCTTTTGTCGTATTGCTGGCGTTGTTTTGCGGTTGTGAAAAACGCCATCCAATACGCCCGACATCCGGGATGTCCGAAACTGAAGACAAATGGATGCGGGTACTGCTCTTTGGCAATCGAACAGAGTGTGTTGTCGGCGCTCCCAACGGGTTTGTCGTCACGAATGGCGAGCGAACCGTGGAAGCGACTTTTTCGGACATCCCGGATGTCGGGCGTAT
>CAZVXR010000212.1:0-10528 GCA_964630865.1 uncultured Pirellulales bacterium
AGTTGGTTAGAGCGCACGGATCACACCCGTGAGGTCGCAGGTTCAAGTCCTGCACCGCCCAATGTTGTAAATTATGGGGCATGTTATAATTGACAATAAATTCGCCAAATCAGCAAAATGGCATTTTCGAGGCTCCCTGAAATCTCAATAATCGATAAATGGTAATCCAAAATATCGTATTTTGTTCTGCCGAACACCCAAAAACCAAACAAACCCATTTTCTGACTTTCTGGCCGCGTGCCCTTAATTTTCTTGCAAAAGGAGCTTTTTTTATGTAAGGTAAGCGAAGACTTGTCGGAAGGTTGTTTCCGGCTTTTTTTATTATTGCTCTTTGACAGAGCGATTTAATGTGTATATAACACATTGAATAATAAAAAGTTACGCCAATGTAGCTCAACGGTAGAGCTCTGGTTTTGTAAACCAGGGGTTGCGGGTTCAAATCCCGCCGTTGGCTTTTTTTTTATTTTGTGAGCATGAAGAAATAGTGCCGCCATGACCGCGGCCAATACGTTGTAAAGGGTTTTTATAGATATGGAACGAGCCATTGAAAAGGCCGGAGCCCTGATTGAAGCGATGGAATATATCCGCAGCTTCAATGGCAAAATTGTCGTTGTTAAATTAGGCGGCAGCATCCTCGATGATTTGGAACTCCAGAGAAAATTGCTGGTTGATATTGCGTTTATGGCAACCGTTGGAATGCGTCCGATTCTGGTGCATGGCGGCGGCAAAGCCATTACGCAGGCAATGACCGAATCGGGATTAGAGCCGGTCTGGGTTCACGGCAGACGCTATACCGACGAACGCACGCTGGCGATTGCCGAGCACGTTCTGGTCAATAAAATGAATACGCCGATGTGCCAAATCTTAAATGGGTTAGGCTGCAAAGCGATGGGTATGCATTCGCTCAGCAGTTGTGTGGTATTTGCCGATCCGCTGCGTCTGGCCAATGGCGATGGACGCAAAATTGATCTGGGATTGGTCGGCGAAGTAACCGAAGTCAACGGCGAACTGCTCAAAACATTGTGCGAGGCGGGCGTGATTCCGATTATCGCGCCAATCGCTCGCGCCAAGACGGGCGGAATAAAGCTCAATTGCAACGCCGATACCGTCGCCGGTAAGGTTGCCGCCGCAGTCGAGGCCGAAAAATTTGTCGCCCTGTCCGATACGCACGGTATTCTCAAGGATATCAATGATCCGGAAAGTCGGATATCAAGCGTCAGCGAAGCCGAGATCAATCGGATGATCAAAGAGGGTATTATCAACAAAGGAATGCTGCCGAAAGTAGAATCATGCTTGGTTGCTCTCGAAGGCGGCGTCAAAAAAGCTCATATTATCGACGGTCGATTTGAGCATTCGCTGCTGCTGGAAATTTATACAGACAAAGGTGTTGGGACGCAGATAATTAAGTAGGGTGGGCTATGCCCACGCAGGTTGTAGTTTTTGGATTTGCATTAGATTTGGAATAAAAATGAATACGCAAGAAGTCATCGCACAATTTAATCAATACGTTATCGGCAACTATGGTCGGCTGCCGCGAGTTATCACACGGGGCGAGGGGAATTACCTTTTCGACCTTGAAGGCAACAAAATTCTCGACCTTTTCCCCGGCTGGGCGGTTAGCGGTATCGGCCATTGTCACCCCAAAGTTGTCGAAGCCATTCGCAAGCAGGCTGGTCAGTTGCTGCATATTGACAATACTTTTTATACTTTAGAACAAGGGAGGCTGGCTCAGTTGTTGTCCGAACGGGCGTTTGGCGGCAAGTGCTTTTTCTGCAACAGCGGCGCCGAAGCCAATGAAGCGGCCTTGAAGCTGGCACGACGGCATACCGCCGGCAAAAAGAAATATAAATACATTACCGCCGAGCGTAGTTTTCATGGACGCACTTTTGGTGCTGTTACCGCGACCGGTCAGCCCAAGTATCACGAAGGGTTTATGCCGCTGCTGGCCGGTTTTGAATATGTGCCGTTTAACGACATTGATGCTTTGACCAAGGCATTCAGTGAGGAAGTTTGCGGCGTACTGCTCGAGCCGATTCAGGGCGAAGGCGGCGTCAATGAGGCTACGGCTGAATATCTGCAAACAGTGCGTGACCTGTGCGACGAATACGGGGCGCTGATGATTCTCGACGAAGTGCAGACTGGCATGGGACGCACCGGACGATGGTTCGGCTAC
Source organism: uncultured Pirellulales bacterium (assembly GCA_964630865.1). Lineage (GTDB taxonomy): Bacteria > Planctomycetota > Phycisphaerae > Sedimentisphaerales > Anaerohalosphaeraceae > Anaeroglomus. The sequence continues at coordinate 2,174 of CAZVXR010000212.1, forward strand.
CAGCATTACGAAATTGTGCCGGATATTATTACCTTAGCCAAGGCTCTCGGCGGCGGCGTCGCTATCGGCGCGATGATGGCACGGCCGGAAATCGCCGCTTCGCTTGTGCCGGGTACACACGCCTCGACATTCGGCGGCAATCCCCTTGCTTGTGCGGCGGGCATTGCGACGATCGAGGCAATTGAAGAAGAAAAACTTCTCGACAACGCCATTCGAATGGGACAGTATGCTGTCAAAAAACTCAACGAACTGAAACAAAAATATCCTGTCATTCACGGCCTGCGGGGCAAGGGGCTGATGATCGGTATCGAGCTGACTCAGCCGGGCGGCGAGATTGTCAGCAAATGCCTTGAAAAAGGGCTGCGAATTAACTGCACACAGAACAATATTCTGCGGTTTATGCCGTCGATGACCATCAGCCGGGAGCAAATTGATCAGGCAATCAGCATCCTGCGGGATGTACTCGAAACCGGAGCGTAACGATGAAAAGTTTTCTGTCTATCAGCGAATGTACCACCCAAGAGCTGCTCGAGCTTTTGGATTTAAGCATCAGTCTCAAAAAACTGTACAAAAGCGGCGGACGCGATCTGTGCCTGTCCGGCAAGGTGCTGGCGATGCTCTTTGAAAAAGCCAGTCTCCGGACACGGGTTAGTTTTCAGGTTGCGATGTTCGATCTTGGCGGTCAGGCGATTTATCTTAAACCCGACGATATTGGCGTCATCGGCCAGCGCGAACCGGCTAAGGATATGGCGCGGGTCTTTTCCCGATATATCGATGGAATTATGGCTCGTACGTTTCGGCATGAAACGCTGATAGAGCTGGATCGCTGGGCGACGGTGCCGGTAATCAATGCCCTGTCCGACTGGTCGCATCCCTGCCAGGCGATGGCCGATATACAGACGGCGATGGAACATTTCGGCAAGCTCAAAGGCCTCAAGCTTGCCTACATCGGTGACGGCAACAATGTCGCCCGGTCGCTGGCGTTTGCCTGTGCTAAGCTCGATATGCAGTTTGTGATCGCCTCACCCAAAGGCTACGAACTCGATGTGGAAACCATCAATACCGTCAATCGTCTTAGCCCCGGCTGTGCCGAACAAATAAGCGATCCTCGAAAGGCTGTGACGGATGCCGATATACTTTATACCGACACCTGGGTCAGCATGGGTCAGGAAAAAGAAAAAGAGCAGCGCATTCGGGATTTCCAGGGCTATCAGATCAGCAGCGAACTGCTGGCAATCGCTCCCAAACATGCCAAAGTCATGCACTGCCTGCCGGCTTACCGCGGCTATGAAATTACCGATGAAGTCTGCGAATCGAAGCAGTCGGTCATCTTTGACGAAGCCGAAAACCGCCTCCACTTCCAGCGGGCGCTGCTCAAAAAATTGATGAGCAAATAATTAATCGATGCGGCAAAACACGATGAAGCACAAGATACTCGTCGCTACCACCAATCCCGGCAAAATGCGGGAGCTTTCTGAAATGTTGGCCGAATTGGCAGATCAGATCGAATGGCTCAGCCTGCGGGATTTTCCCAATGCGGTTGAAGTCGAAGAAGACGGCCACACATTTGCCGAAAACGCCGCCAAAAAAGCGATTGGCTATGCGAAGCAGACCGGGCTTTGGACGCTGGCGGATGACTCCGGGCTGGTGATAGATGCCCTCAATGGTCAGCCGGGCGTACACAGCGCACGGTTTGCCGCAGATGCCGATGAAAAACTGCCCCGACACGAGCAGGATCAAAAAAACAACGAAAAAGTCCGGCAGCTGCTCAAAAATATCCCGCAGGAAAAACGCACCGCTCGATTTGTATGCAACGTATGTCTTGCAAGTCCGCAGGAAATTCTAATTCAAACCGAGGGCAAAATCGAAGGCCGGATGATCGATACTCCGCAGGGCGAAAACGGCTTTGGCTATGATCCGTTGTTTTATGTGCCGTCCCTGGGCAAAACAACCGCCCAGTTGCACAGTGAACATAAAAATTCAATCAGTCATCGCGGCAGGGCGATACAAAATCTAAAACCCCTCTTGCAAAAACGCATGGCGGAATCCGACCTTTAAGGGTTCCTCTATAAATTCATTTTGGCGGACAAAGGAATCTTTTTGTCCCCGGTCGCGTCAGACAAAAGCCGCTTTATTGTTCAAATAAAGCTCATTTGTCTTCCTTGCCGGAGAACAAAAATCTTCACTTTGCCGCTCAAAAGCAATTTATAGAGCCACCCTTAATAAGGCGATCTTGTAAATCGCGGCCCAAACCAGTCCATCCATTTTTGTCTTGTCTCAAAATACCACACTTTCATTTTCCACCGCCGAAGTTTCCATGAATTGCCGAGAAGGGCGCTGGCCTTGTTCAATATGCAGGCGGCACGGCGGTAGTTGTTCTGCCGGCAGTGAATCATTGCCGTACAGATATAGGCCGTCAGTTCCGGAATATCTAACGCGACGGAACGTTCCAGGAACTGAAGACACCCGGAAAGGTCTTTTTTGTGCATCAAAACCGACGACATCCCAAAGTACGCTCGCCCCTCGCTGGGATTAGTGTCCAGAACCCGCAGGAAGCAATGCGTTGCGGCGTCATACTCTTTAATCTGCAGCAGCATTTTCCCAATCGACAGCAAAACCTGATTATCTTCGCAGTCCAATTTCAGTTCCGCCGTCAGCAAATCGCAGGTTTCCTCAATGTTGCCCTGAGCCATCAAAATCTGTGCCAGTCGATAGCGAGCGCCAGGACAATGGTTGTTCAATTGAATCGCCTTGTGGTAGTGCCTGACCGCTTCATCCAGCCGTTCTTCTGTCCGGCAAATTTCGCCTAAGTAAAAGGTTGCCGGCGCAAAGTCCGGTTGAAGTTCCAGAATCCAGCGTAATTTTTCTCCCGCTTGCTGCGTGTGGCCGGTTTCCAGCAGGAAAACACTGTAATCCAAAAGCGTTTCAAGGTCCCCCGGGCTTTTCCGCAACTCTTTCAGGAAATAGTCTTTGGCATGATCATACCGTTTATCTGCCCAGCAGGCCTGGGCGATCCGATAGTTGATTTGCGGATGGCTTGGATCCAGCGTTGCCGTTTTTTTCCAGCACCAGATCGCCCGGCTGTATTGTCCCTGCGTAAACAGCGAGTTGCCGATGTTGTAAAAACAGACAGGACACTCTGGATTAAGCTGCTGGGCCAGATAAAACATCTCTTCGGCCTGCTCGTGCTGCTCCATTTCCGTATAGGCGATGATCCGATTGCAATAGGCCGGCTCGAACGTCGGATCAATCTTTGTGATCTTCTCAAATAACTCTATCGCCAGGTCATATTGAGCGGTTCGCGTATAGTCCATCGCCAGACAGTTTATCGCTTCCACATCTTCCGGCGACAGCTCCAGTGCATGCTGATAACACGCAATCGCCTCCTCGTACTGCGCCAGCGCATCCAGCGTCAGCCCCCGATTGAAATGCCAGGACGAACAATTCGGATTCATTGCCACCGCTTCGCCAAGTTTGTCCAGAGCGTCCTGCAAGTCTCCATTTTCGTACAATTCCTGTGCCTCAATAGCACGCTTTTCGGCTTGTTCCCAATCGTTCAAGTCGGCAACTTCTTCGTTATGATAAGATGAATCGGCCATAGGTCAACCTCTTTTGCAGCTTCGTTTTCGTTCATAAACACCTGCTTTGTTATCGGTTTGCGATGCCGCAGGCTTTCATGTAGTCTAAAGAAAATAATCAATCGGCAGATTTTATAAACTTTTTTCTGGAAATTGTCCTGCTAAACCCTTATAATATCAATGTTTAAGAGCCGCGTAGGCAGCCATTAACAAGCACAATTAAATTATTCTTTTGAAAAAATGCCTCGACCGTCCGATAATCAGGACAAATGTAAGGCACTATAAAGAAAAATTGCAAACAGGTTCAGATTACGGAGTCGACTTATGGTCAAGGAAATCAAAGGTCAATTAGTCGCCGGCAAACACCAGTACGGTATCGTTGTCAGTCGATTTAACGAGTTTATTACCGGAAAACTGCTCGCTGGAGCCATTGATTGCCTCCAGCGGCACGGGGCGTCTGATGATCAAATCACCGTTGCTTGGGTGCCGGGAACAATTGAGATTACCACTGCCGCCAAGAAAATGGCTCAGAGCGGAAAATACGCATCCATTATCTGTCTTGGAGCGGTCATTCGCGGCCAGACCAGTCATTATGACTATGTCTGCCAGCAAATCTCGCGTGGCGTCGGCGCTATCAATTATGACAGCGGCGTCCCGACGATCTTTGGTGTGCTGACCTGCGATACTATCGAGCAGTCCATAGAACGGGCTGGAACCAAGCAGGGCAATGCAGGCTCTTCGGCCGCTCTGGCCGCCATTGAAATGGCCGACCTGATGACCAAACTGGGATAATCGTGCACCAACCCAATCACGGATGAGCCAAGCGAACCCTATTATCGATCGTCGGAGCAAAGCCAGAGAGCTTGCGATGCAGGCGCTCTGCCAATTGGATGTCCAGGGCGGAGACATTCTGCCGTGGCTGGGCAGTTTTTTTCGCGAGGAAACCGCCGATGCGATGACCATTCAGCTTGCCGAAGAGTGGACCCGCGGCGCCTGGCAAAACCAGCAAGCCTGCGACGAATGCATCGGCACCTCTGCGGCCCAATGGAAGCTTTCACGCATGTCGCAGGTAGATCGAAGCATTCTGCGGCTGTCGGTTTACCAGCTTCAATTTTGTCCGGATGTTCCCGGAAAAGTCATCGTCAATGAGGCTATCGAGCTGGCCAAAAAATACAGTACCGAACAATCGCCGCGGTTTGTCAACGGCGTTTTGGACTCCCTATTAAAACAAATTCGACCCGGTCAGGCAAACAGTAAACCCAACACGGCGTCCCATCCGGACGCCGAGGCTCTGGGCCAAGTGCAATGAGAAAAATCTCCATACTCAATCAAAAAGGAGGCGTTGGCAAGACCACTACGGTTGTCAATGTCGCCGCTGCGTTAGCCCAGCGCGGGCTTCGAGTTCTGGTTGTTGACCTTGACCCGCAGGCACATCTGACGATTCACTTCGGCGTCGATGCCGAACAGCCCGGCTGCGGAGCCTATCAGGTACTCACCGGCTCGTCGGACATTGAAAAAGCCGCCCTGCAAGTCCGTCCCAACCTCTGGCTGCTCGGCGCAGGGATTGATTTGGTCGGAGCTGAAACCGAGCTGGTCAATGAAGTCGGACGCGAGATTATCTTGCGGCAGGCGCTGGCGCCGGTTGAAGACCGGTTTGATTATATGCTGATTGACTGCCCGCCGTCGCTGGGGCTGCTGACGCTGAATGCACTGGCTGCATCCGAGGAAGTCATTATTCCCCTCCAGCCGCATTTCCTTGCCCTGCAGGGGTTTAGCCGCTTGCTTCAGACCATTGCCCTGGTCAATAACCGCATTAATCCCAGCCTGCATGTGTCGGCTATTTTGATGTGTATGTTCGACAGCCGCACCAGTTTATCCGCCGAAGTCCGGCAAGACATCGAAAAATTCCTCACCGGCTCACGCAATCAGAACAGCCCGTGGGCCGCCGCCCAAATTGTCCCTGTTCATGTCCGCAGAAACGTCAAACTCGCCGAAGCCCCCAGTTACGGCAAAAGCATTTTTGAATACGAACCGACCTGCCATGGCGCAGCGGATTATCTTTCCGTTGCCGAATTTATTCATACCGGTAAGATCGAAGGGGCGTTTGAGATTCCGGCACAGACGCCGCCTGCAGCGCAGGAACCAACACCGCAATCATCGTAAATCGGGAAATTAAAAAAGGCTGCTTCGTGGATGAATAATGAAGCAGCCTTTATTCGAAGAAGACTATTCAACAGTCTTTATTTTCATTAGAAAATAAATTAGCTGTTTTTCATGTGCGTGTCAATACAAATTTTATAATGTGCCGCATAATTTTTTTACAGGTGATATCATGGCTTTATATGTAAACGGTCAGGCGGTTGATCAGCACCGAATCGACAGTGAAATCAAACGGCTTCGTCCGGAGTATGAACGGACATTTGCCAAAATGGACCCCATCCTGCGTGAGCAGCAGCTTATCGATTGGTCCAAAGAGAATATTATTGAGGCCATTTTGTTAAGCCAGGAAGCTGCCCGCCAGATCGGCGCCATGGCTTCCGAGTCGCTGGAGGCAGAGTACAAAGAATTCATTGTCCAGCGTGGCGGCAACGAGAATTTCAACGCGTTTCTGGTCGAACAGCATCTAACCGAGGCCCAAATCCGCCAAGACATCGAACGACAGCTACAGACTCGGCAGTTTATCCAAAAGATAGAAAGCCGAGCAACGCCCCCGACCGATAAGCAGATACGCAAGTACTACGAGGAAAACCAGCAGCGGTTTACGGTACCGATGATGGTGCGGGCAGCTCATATTGTGCGGCATCCCAAAGAGAACCTGACGCATGAACAGGCAAAAATGCAGATGGACGAGGCTATGGTAAGGCTTCGCGCCGGCGAGGATTTTGGGAAGCTGGCTTCCCAAAATTCCGATTGTCCCGACCGGGGCGGCGATCTGGGTTATTTTGCCGCAGGGCAGATGGTACGGGCGTTCGAAGATGCCGTTTTCATGCTGGAGCCGGGACAAATCAGTGAGATATTTGAGACCGAATTTGGCTTTCACATCGCCAAAATGCTTGATAAACGCCCATCGGTGGTGGTGCCGCTGGAACATGTTCGCGATAGGATCGCCGAAGAGCTGCATGTTCAATCCCGCCGGAAAGCGGTTGAGCAGACGATAGACAATTTGCGGGCGAAAGCGACTATCGAAGAACGCTAATCAGTTTGTCGGAACAGTCGTCAGCCCGTTTGGCAAATCGAGAAAAATGTCGCCGTCGCAGGGATTAACGATATGTTCGCCGGCGGTCTTGTCGGTTGCGCAGCTTTTGACCAGATGTGGGAATGTATAGGTTGCCGGTGTGTTACCCATCGGATTATAAACCACAAGCCCGCGTTCATACGTTCTTGTATAGCAGCCTTTGTCATCCTTTTTACCTGCGGCCACGGGTTTGCCCGCCTTGACATCCCAGAATGAATACCATCCCTGCGAGTGATTTGGCGTTAGCGGATTCGGATCTGAAAACAGACAATATCCATCCGAAATGGTCATCGTCAGTGTTGTCGCGGCCCTCATCAAATTCAAGTCATCACGTGAATGATGATAAAATGTCTCAAGGCAATTGATGCTCGGCTTGCGGAGGTTGTTTGAAGCCCACAGCAGCATATCGGCAATGCGCTGCCAATCTTCGGTCGTGGTGGTCAAGGTGCATTCTGCATAATAGCCATTAATATACGGGGCGGTGTTGGGTGTGGTTAGCCCATTGGAATTGCACAGGACCAGCGGATTGGTCCCGATGGCTTTACGGATAGTCTTGATCAATTCGAGATAGTCGGCGGTGTCTTTCCAGAAGTCCAGCATAATCCCGTCAAAGACGCCGGATTCGACGGCGACTTTGGCCTGCCTGGCAACTTGCTCGCAAAAGTCAGGGTTCTTTATATCCAATTTCCAGTTTTTTCCAATGCTCAGCGGCAATCCATTCGGGTCGCGCAGAAACCACGTGTGGTCTTTGGGCAGGTAGTTTGGGTCGGCGTCATAATACCGGATTTTCGCCAGGATAATGAGGTTTTCATTTTTGGCCAGCAGCCCGTTGTGTTTCTGGACAGCCGATTGGAGGGTCTCTGCGGTGTAGCCCTCGGCAAGACCGGCGTATTCGCTATTCCACCTTAGCCCCATCGCTTCCGGGGCCGCGAAGATCAGGTCATACCGTGCCGCCGAGCTATTGGGGTCCGTCTCGGGCAGGGTTTCGAATTGATTCCACGCCTGAAAAATAGATGGAAAGTCTCGGTTTTTGATTCGTGGAAGAATAGGTCTGGTTTGGTTGGGTTCCACCGGCGTCCCTTCCGCCCAGACAACCCCCGCAATCATCGCTATCACAAGACCAATTACCTTTATTTTCATACTGTTATTATACCTTAAAGAATCGAATTCAATTTTAAGGGCGATACTCTACCTGAAAGCGCCCCAAAAAGGAAATGAATAAAAACATATCTCAGATGGCAGCAAGAAAAAAGAGCAACCACAGATTTCGTAAATAGCACAGATTATTATCATAACAAATTAGGTTCGTTTTGATAAAATTAGGTATGCAAGTATGCAGGAATACAGGTATGCAGGTTTTGGTCACCCTTGAAATTGGCTGAAAAATGGGGGAATTGGGTTCGTTTTGTTTTTTTTGCCACAGAGGGCACAGAGAAACACAGAGGTAAAATGGGTTTGTTTTGATGAAAGAGTTCGTAGTTCTTTGTTCGGAGTTCGTAGTAGGGGCAAGCCCCCGTGCTTGCCCAAATTGGGTTCGTTTTG
>CAZVXR010000213.1:0-5522 GCA_964630865.1 uncultured Pirellulales bacterium
GCAATTGCGCGGGACCAAGGGCTTTCGCGATATTGAACGCGATCATTTGAATCGCGAAAAACGCATTCTGTCCAGCGCCGCTCCGGTTCCGGGGCTGAATTTACGCACTACGATCGACCAGCGCGTTCAATCCGCGCTTGCGAACAAGCTTCAAGAAATTTTGATTTCGACAAAATCGCCAAGCGGCTTGGGATTGCTCAGATTGAGAATCTCGGCCAGTGCATCATTGACCCCGCCTGCGACGGTATCTAATGAGGTATGGATGGAATAGACGCCGATGTTTTTGCGGATAAGCGTATAAATCGGAGCCGTCGCGCCATCAGCGGTGATACGCTTAAGCCCATCCCAGATGACTGGATGATAGGCGAGGATTAACTCCGCCCCAAAGCGAATGGCCTCATCGACCACCGCCTGGGTTGTGTCAATCGTGACCAATATCTTTCTAATGTTCCGCTTGGGGTCGCCGACAAGAAAGCCGACATTATCCCACCCCTGCGCCAGCTTCCGCGGAGCAATCGATTCGATGGCACTAATGATATGTGAGAGTTTCATTGTTTATTTCCTTTTGTGTCGCCCCGCTGGGGCTTTGGTTTTCTTGAATCCCTTTCCGTGGGTTTCCACCCACGGCTATTTTATATCAGGCCTCCGGCCTTTTGTTTTGTACCAGTTTATTCCAGTTTAAAGACCTCTTCAACTGTTTTATTAAATGTACGGGCGATTTTCATTGCCAGTGTCAGCGACGGGGTATAGCCGCCCTGCTCGATGGCAACAATCGTCTGGCGCGTCACGCCAACTTTATCGGCCAGGGCTTGCTGGGTCATTTCGCCATTGTCAAACCGCAGACGACGAATTTGATTGGTCAGCTTTTCAGCCATTGGCTTTCTTGCCTTTCCCATAGAATACAATCATCGCAGCATAATAAAGGGTTGCTGTCAATAAACCAACCCCCAGATGAATCACCGGAAGTACGGATGTTGGAATAGAACCTCCGACGCCGGTCCATAAGATCACGACAGCATCTGAGATATAGATCAAAAAACATAGCCCCGCAAAACTGACTATTACGGCCCGGCGGGAAATCTGGCTGTCCCGTTCATCGCAATCCGGCTCAGCCGGGCTTTGTTTCCGACAGGACCATACCAGTGCCGCAAACAGAACAACAAGAAAAGGACATAAAATAAGACATAAAACCCGCCGATAGGCTGGCGATAAAAGTAAGAGCATAAACGCCGTCGCGTAAAGGACACTGGAAGTTAGACTCCCAAAAAATCCCACCCATGCCATTTTTTGCATCCGGTTCATTTTATGTCTCCTTCACAAGTATTCTCCCGGCCGTATTGGACGATAACTGCAATCGACCACGTTATTCGCAATAAAACAGCGGCAAAGAAAATTGACCACCCCAGGTACATCACATGAATGCTGCCATTGCCAATCACAAACAAGGGTATCAGGCATGCTAAAACAAACACATACCACAAGACAATAAATGCGATTCTTGTAGCCCTGTCTTTGATCTTTTCATCGCGTTCGTCAAAGGCGATTTCGCCGGCTTTCAGCGGGAAGAACACGCTATAGAAATGAACCAGCGCAAACAACCCCAAAGGAATGAGGGCATTAAATTCTTTACCCCGCCAATAGACCGCAGCCAGTCCCAGTGTAATAGCCATCACAAAAGTGGCCGTCAAAATCACAATCAATTGATACCATGCGTATTTTAAGACTCGATTCATTTTGTTTCTCCTTCGATAATTTTATCCCGGCCGTAAAGAATCAGAATCGTCAGGGCGTGGACAAAAAATGCCGTTATCCCTCCCAGCGTGCAAATGAGAGTTAAAACTTCAACACTAATGGTGCCGTCCACTCCTTTGACAAATAATACTCCCATACACGCCAGGTAAAAGACTCCATAAGATGCGCCGAAACCGGCTTTAGCGGCAGTTGAGTTAATTGCCCTGTCGCGCTCATCGCAGGTCACAGCGCCGGGGTCTTTGCGAAAGATAAGCGGAGCAAGACCACCGAAACCGGCAATTCCCAAAAAACCAAACCCTGCCTTGGCAACTGGAAAACCGGCCAAGTAATATAAAATCACCACTGCAATCGCCGCAGATAAAAGAGCTGTTCCCTGCATAATCACCATCAGCCATGCCATTTTTTGTATGCGATTCATTTTGTTTCTCCTTCGAAAGTTTTATCCCGTCTGTAAAGAATCAGGGTGTTTAGCGAAAAGAAAAAAAACATTGTCATTCCGGCCAGCATCCAGATCATCGGAAGCACATTGATTGATACCACGGCCATTGTGTGCCACCGACAATATTCCCAAATGCCCATTGCCAGAAGGCCAAAGAACAGGTAGGAAATCGCAAATCCTGCGCGAGCGGATTCGAACTGAATCTGGCGGTCACGTTCATCAAATTGCACCGGCCCCGGATCTTTTCTGAACAGCACAGGCGCCAATCCCCCGAAACCACCGATAGCCAGAAACGACAATCCTGCCCAAGCGCGGGGAAAGCCGAATTTGTAATAAAGGACCGTAACCGCAATCGCCGCAGATAAAAAGGCGATGCCCTGTGTAATCACTATTAGCCACGATTGTTTTTGTATGCGATTCATAATATTTCTCCTGTATTTCAATGTATCCTTTACTATACACAATGTACAACATACCATACATAATGTCAAGTTTGTTTTACATTTATTTTCAATTTTTTTTAAGTCCTTTTAAATTCGAGGGTTAGCATTTGTTTTTTTGTGGCGATGCCGCCGGGGGCGGAGAAGCCTTGGAGGGAACCATCCGAGCCGAGGACGCGGTGGCAGGGGATGATTAAGGGGATGCGGTTGCGGGACATTACCGCGCCTGCGGCGCGGGCGGCGTTGGGGGAGTCTACCAATCTGGCTAATTCTTTGTAGGTCTTTGTTTCGCCATGTCTTATCCGCATACAGGCTTGAAGTATTTTTTGTGAAAATGGGGTACAGTTGGAAAAATCGATAGGCGTTAGTGAAAAGTCGATACAATCGCCCTTGTAATAGGCGACGATCTTGTCTTGCAAATCCGGCAGCAGCGTCTTTTTATAAATAGCACTGTCGAGTTCGGAAAGCAGGTATTTTTCCGCCCGCTCTCTGCTTGTCATCGGCAGGCTGGAGCGATACAGGCCTATTTCGGAGCTGCACAATCCGAAATAGCCCCAGCGGGTTTTGAAGATGGTGTACATAGTATTAGTCATTCTTATTATAGTATCAGTTCGGGTTCGTTTTGCAAAAAGTAAAAAGGTAAAGGGTAAACGGCAAAAGTGTGGATTGCCGACAGGCGGCATAGAAATTTATTGAATACTGGATTTCTGAAGGCCTTGTTTTTCACTTTCACTTTTTCATGTCTCTCTGTATATAAGGAGGAAAATGTCTTGTTATATGGGGATTGGATAATGGGTTAATTTCTTGACAAGTTCATATATAATTATATGATAATAAGCGTCAGAAGTTTCTATTGGAGGAGCTACTGATAAAGAGTAATACAATAATTAAAAGGAGAGGAAAATGAACAAATCGAACTACACCAATTTTATGATGATAGTATTGCTGTCACTCTGCACAGTATCGTTAGCAGGCAATACAATCACGGTCGGCCAGGGCGGCAGTTTTAACTACAGCACGATTCAAGATGCTGTCAATGCCGCTGTACACGGCGATACAGTTCTGGTTGCGCCTGGTACTTATACCGGTACGGGGAATAAAAATATAACATTTTCGGGCAAATCCATAATTGTCAAAAGCAGCAGCGGCCCGCAAGGCTGCATCATTGACTGCCAAAATTCGGGCAGAGGTTTTTCTTTTCAAAACGGCGAAAATGCCAGTGCCGTATTGGAAGGATTTACAATTAAAAACGGAAATATGTCCAGGGGCGGAGGACTTTATATTTCCAGCGCATCTCCTACAGTTAAAAGCTGTATCATAAGCGGCAATTATTCAAGCGGATCGAGCGGCTTGGCAGGTGCAGGGGCTTATTGCTCAAGTTCTAATGCCAGCTTTACAAACTGCATTTTCTATAATAACTCCACCCCCCAGGACGGCGGTGGTTTATATAATTATAGTTCAAATGTAACTGTAAAAAACTGCACATTTGCAAAAAATTCAGGTGATGACGGTGCGGCTATTTTCAACTATGTCAGCAGCAATGCTTACTTATCTAATTGCATTGTGTGGGGAAATACCAGTATATATAACATTATAGGAAATCAAAGCTCGAGTCATTTGTATTATACCGGTTCGGATATTTCAGGCACCATTTGGAATGGCACAGGTTCATCTCATATCGATAATGGATATAATATAAATGCTGACCCATTGTTTGAGAATATTGCGGCGGGGCTCCTTAATTTAATGCCGAATTCACCGTGTATAGATGCCGGCATAGATTGCGGAGTGAATTTGGATATCTTGGGTAATAGCAGACCTTTTGATTATCCTATGATAGATAATAATGGGGCAATATTAGATTTTGATATGGGAGCTTATGAGGCAGTGCCGGAGCCGCTGACAGTCTCACTGCTTGTTTTGGGTGGGCTGATGATCCGAAGAAAATAAACACCTGAAAATAAGGACAAGCACCTATTAAATAGCGATGGGATAAAATAATAGGCGGCTGTGGAGCTGTTGAAAAAGTCAGCGTTGTAAAAAATATATGTTATTTTTATTTCAGAAATCAGGCGGGTTTTATTTTTGAGATGGTTTTTCAACAGCCCCGCTGTTCTCGGTTTTTATAAACAATAAAAAAATCAAAAGGTAATAGTCGATAGGGGGAAGGGGGAAACCCTAAATACTAAGCACTAAATTCTAAACAAATTCAAAGGGCGAAAAGGAGAAAGTGTATAGAAAAAAGTCAGAAGCCTGGAGTCGGAATCCAGAATTTTAGACAGGGTTACAGGTTTTTTCAAACTTTACCTTTGGCATAAAAATGCCTTGCTGCATCTGTCCTTGCCCATGCGAAACGATATGGGCAAGGCGCCCGCCATAAAAAGGATTACTTACTTTGGGTTCGCTGGATGAGAAAATCATAAGCCAGCAAGACCAGTTCGGATGCAATCCGGATTGCAATGACATACATCCAGATCAAAAGTATAGTATACAAATGATTGCCGCCCCTGAAAATAATTCCGACCGGACTGATAACGGCGGGAATCAGAGCAAGTGCGTTCAGCACTTTCAAAAGCGTAGGCAGAATAAGTACTCGAAACATCAACACTTTCCACAGTTTTTTAAAGGGGGATTCCCACTCCGGCCAATCTTGCGGAGGCTGGTTATTCGATTCTTCCATGATATTCCTTTCTAACATTTTTTCGATATTATTCAGTTTTGTTGGGTGGGCTGTTTTTCATGGATTTTTTCATAAGAAATTACCCTGTAAGTTTGCGGCCATTTATTTAATAGGCTGAAAATCTTTATGGTCTGTCTGCCACAAAAGGAATGCGGTTTGGCCGGCAAAGTTCTTAAAGGTAACCATTTTCTCCTCCGTAAAGTGGCCGTTA
>CAZVXR010000214.1:0-3065 GCA_964630865.1 uncultured Pirellulales bacterium
GTATCGGCTTCGCCGCCGGCGGATTAGCCATTGGCGGCGTTGCGGTTGGCGGCTGCGCAGTTGGATATTACGCTATGGGTGGAGCGGCCGTTGGTGTTCATTCTTTGGGTTACAATATGCCGGACGACCAGTTGCCGGAATGGTTTAGGCGTTTTAGGCGAAGATAGAATTGCTATTTTCCCCGTTGTCCCGGCCAGAGCATCGTATGCAGCCGTGAGCCGAAACAAAACCCCGTTTGCAGGCAATAATCGGCCAACCAGAGCGATTTTTCCACATATTCCTGCCGGGTAATGGCCTGAGGCATTAATAAAACATCCTGTGGTTTGACTTTACCGAGCTGCTCAACGACCCGGACGATTTCATCAAGGTCCGCTGGCGTATCGACCACAAATTTAAGCTGATAGGGGTACACATCCATCAATTGGCGGATGGCGGGTAAATTGAGCCGGATGCGTTCGTGTGCCTCTGCCTGAATGGGGTCGGTTGGCGTGGAATTGGACAATTTCGGGCTGATGCTTATCAGTTCACAGGGCAAATCCGGAATAAACAGAATCCCCGCTGTTTCGATCGTTAGATGGAGACCTAAGCGATGAACGAATTTAACCAAATCGGGCAGCCGTGGATTAAAGAACGGCTCACCCCCTGTAATTACGATATTTGAGGTCGGATAGCTCCTGATTTGCTCAGCCAGCCAATCGGAGTTGTATTTGATTCCCGCTGATGCATTTTGTGCATAGACGGTGTCGCACCACCGGCATCGCAAAGGGCACCCCGCCAGACGAACAAAAACACTCGGTACACCCGTCAGCCGTCCCTCGCCTTGAAGGCTGTAAAAAATTTCATTGATTATCATACAGGACAGTTTGAACCGTTTATGATGAAAAATCAAGAAAAATGGCAGGAAAAGCCTAATTTTACAAGACGTTCGAGTTCGACATCAGGGTCTGGGTAAATTTGCAACAAATCCTCAAAAACGTGCTTTACCAGCACACCAATTGTGCCGATGTTGGGAAGAGCCTGTAAGCCTGAAGATTAACAGAGGCGTACCAAATTGGAAAGAGTTGCTCGGGGCAACTTAGCGCCACGGATTGCAGGAATATACTAAATAAAGCCAATATCGAAGGAGAAGGCTTATGTTTGATTTTTTTGGACTGAAAAAGAAAACGAGCAGAGTTAAAGTTCAAGTTACGGATGACGAGCCGAATATTGTACAAACGCTCAAAGATCGACTTGAAATGAATGATTTTGATGTTGTCGTTGCTCACAACGGCAGCGATGGTCTGAAAATCGCCGAGCGGGAAAGGCCGGACATTATCCTGCTGGATGTGATTATGCCGGTGATGAACGGGCTGGAGATGCTGGAAATGCTCCGAAAACAGCCGTGGGGACAAGAGCCATCGGTTATTATGCTGACGGCCCGGAGCCAGGCACAGGATATCGCCCGTGCCAAAGCCTGCGGTATCGACGACTATATCATCAAGCCCTTCGACCTCAGCGAACTGCTGGAAAAAATTGAAAGCCTGCTGGAACGGCGAAAAGCCCTGGCCAAAGCCGAAGCATAAAAACAATACCCTTTAGACAGACAAACACCCGACGTGTGTATTCACAGGCCGGGTGTTTTTGTTTATGGCTTGGCGGAGGCGATTGGTTTAATGTTTCGCCGGTTCGCCCAAACTGCTCTTAAGCTCTTCAAATTTCTCAGTGAGCAGTTCTGCGTTTTTGGCTTCGACATTCAGTCGCAGCAGCGGTTCGGTATTGCTGGGGCGGACATTAAACCACCAGTCTTTGAATTGAATCGTTACGCCATCAAGATCGTCGGTTTTTCCCTGACTGTATTTGCGAGCCAGTTCCTTGACCATGGCATCCTTGTCTTCGACATGAAAATTAACTTCGCCACTGCTGAAGTAGCGTTTGAGCGGGGCAATCATTTCGCTCAGCGGTTTCCCGCCCTGGCTGATAATATTGAGCATGTGTACCAGCGTGATCATTCCCGAATCGGCGAAGAAGTTGTCGCGATAATAAAAATGTCCGCTGAGTTCGCCGCCGAAACAGGCGTGGCTGTCGCGCAGGGTTTTTTTCATAAAGGCGTGGCCGACCCGTTCGCGCCGGGGCGTGCCGCCATTTTTGAGAATTTCTTCCTGTACCACCAAGCTGCTCCGCAGGTCATAAACGATTGCCGAAGCCGGATTTTTCTTTAAGAAATAGGGTACCATCAGCGCCGTCAAGATGTCGCACGGAATGGACATCCCTTTCTCGTCAATCATCATCAGCCGGTCGGCGTCGCCGTCAAAGCAGGCGCCGAAGTCGGCTTTGTGGGACTTGACCATCGCTTTGGCCTCGGCTTGATTAGCCTCGATCAAAGGGTTGGGGTCGTGCTTAAAAATGCCATTATGCTCAAAATTGATCGGAATAATCTCGATAGGCAGATTCCCGAAAAGTGCTGGAACCATTTTGCCGGCCATGCCGTTGCCCGCATCGACAACCATTTTGAGTTTTTTCAGTCCCGGCTCGATGAATTTGAGCACATGCTTTTTGTATTCCTGAGTCAAATCGCAGTGTTCAACCGAACCGGTGGGTTTACCGAGGGTATGCAGCAGGGCGGTGGCGATGTGCTTGATGTCTTTAAGTCCCGTATCAGCGCCGACAGGCTTGGCCTGTTGCCCGGCAATCTTAAAGCCGTTATAACGGGCGTTGTTATGGCTGGCGGTGATCTGAACGCCGCCGCAGGTTCCAAGGTGATTGATCGCGAAATACATTTGCGGCGTATCAATTACGCCGATGTCAATCACATTCGCGCCGGCGGTATTCATTCCCTCGACCATGGCGTTTCGAAGCGACTGGCTATGGCTTCGCATATCCCGTCCGACGCAGATGCTCTGGGCATTGGACATCCCCCGGTCATAGCCGCGGAGCATCGACCGCAAAAACTGCGCCGAGGCGTGTCCTATTTTCCATGCTGCCTGCTCATCAAGCTGGTCGGGGTAAATCCCACGAATATCATACGCTTTAAAGATTGAAGGGTCCATAAGTGCCGCTCCCAAAATAAGTATCCATTGGTTAATTGT
>CAZVXR010000215.1:0-2459 GCA_964630865.1 uncultured Pirellulales bacterium
TCGATGCCCGTAAAACCTATATCAAAGAGGTTTTGGATCGAAATATACCGATGATTACAGTCGATATGGATTTAATGAGCAATGACGTCGACTTTGTTGGGACCGATGACCTCGCCGGATCAGTCATGGTCACCCAGCATCTCATTAAGCTCGGACACACCCGAATTGTCCACATCGCAGGATCCGGGGCTTCTTCTACCGCGATTTTGAGAAAAGAAGGTTTCCTTAAAGCAGTTCACGAAGCAGAGAATATCCAGGCGTCCGTCATTGAGGATCCACTGTTCGGCACCGATTTGAAATTGTCTTTTGAAATCGCTCAAAGAGCCTTGGATACCGATCCTCGCCCCACTGCTATTTTCTGTGCCAACGACTATATCGCAACGTCGGTTTACAAGGCTGCTCGTAGAAGAAATTTGAGGATTCCGGAGGATTTGTCTGTGGTAGGCTTTGCGGATGTAGAAATTTCTCGCTTGCTGGATCCGCCACTGACAACCGTTCACCAGAATCCTTACCAAATCGGCGTTTCAGCCGTCCGTTTGCTTGTCCGGCAAACCGACGAAAAAATACAAGACAAAACGCTCAATCGAATATTGCTCAAGCCCGAGCTGATCATCCGTGAATCAGCAACCCTGCCGCCGAAGAATTCCCTATAACAAGAGCTACGCAATTGGGCTGAATGACGGATCGGTACGCCTCCGTGAATGCGGCCGTATTGCGACACAATGGTGAACCTACGACTTGGCGGTTAGGAATCCTGCTGGCAAACTGCAAAGGAGTATACTCTGCGCAATCCACACTTTTTGCCTCAAATCCAGACAGCCACGAAAGGGAAAAGGCGTAAAATTCGCCAAACAGCCTGAATTTTGCAGACGACTTTTTCGATTTCAACTTGCTAAAGAGCAAAGAGTTAACCGCTGATTAATTTTTACAGGGTACTGGGTACAGACCTGGAGTGGTGGCAAAATAACACCAAACAAGGCGCTGTCGGCCAGGAAATCTACGGCGCCGGGGGCCCGATCTGGTACGCCCTGTGGCAGGATGAACTGAAATAATAACATTAAAATAGGAGTTAATCAATGCAAACGATGACTTCACGACAGCGTGTTCTAAACGCTCTGAATTTTAAACCCGTTGACCGTGTTCCGATGGACTTGGGAGCGATGGCCTCCAGCAGTATCAGCGGCTTTGCCTATCCAAAACTGGTTAAGGCTCTGGGGCTACCGCCGCGACTGCCGCGAATGTACGATACACATCAGATGCTCGCTATGCCAGAGATGGATGTACTCGATGCTCTCGGATGCGATGTGGTCAGTGTTTTTTATGGAATGACAAACGCCTTTGAAGAGCCGCAGAAATGGCATCCATATGATTTCAACGGCAGACTTCCCGCAATGGTTCGCAAACCGGAGCAATTTCAAAATCAGCCCGACGGGTCGGTAACTCAATCCGAATACAAAATAACCATGCAGCCCAGTTCGTATGTATTCAATGCCGAACACAGCGGCATGCCTCTTGATTTCGCCGCCGAGATTCCTTTGCAGGACCTCAAGAAGCTTAAACAAGACCTTGAAGATCAACCTTTGACTGATAAAGACATTCAAGAAACGGTTGAACTATGCAAACGCGCACGCGAATCAACGGATAAAGCGGTTTTCTTTAACGGCCCGTTTATCCCGCCAATTGCTATCAGCGCACATGGCGGATTGGGCGTGTTTCCAATGCTTTGTCTGCTAAATCCAGATTACGTACTTGAACTGCATGACATTCACACTCAGAATACCCTGCGAAACATCCGTACTCTGCTGCCGGAAATCCGCAAGTACATCGACATCGCCATTACCGGCGGCGACGACTGGGGCACGCAAAACTCACTGATCGCCTCACCTGAAACATTCCGCACACTCTTTAGGCCCTATCTGCGAAAAAACAACGACCTGTTCCATAGCATCGCCCCGGAACTGAAGACCTTCATTCACTCCTGCGGAGCGATCTATCAACTTCTGGATGATATTATTGAAAGCGGATTTGACATCCTCAATCCTGTCCAGTGGCCGGCAGGCGGACACACCTACAAGGAATGGAAAGATAAAGGCCGCAAACGTATCGCTTTCTGGGGCGGCGGCGTCAATGCTCAGCATACTCTGCCTCTCGGCACCGCTAATGAGGTCGAAGCAGAAGTCCGCCAGGTTGTGCCGTGCCTGGCACAGGATGGCGGATATGTTTTTAACTGTATTCACAATATCCTTGCCGAAACACCGCCCGAAAAAATCATCGCGATGTACCGGACGGCGGTGCAATGTAAGTTATAGCCGGCAGAAAACTTTATTCGGAGATGCGCGATACAGCCTCTCACGAACATCAATTAACCATTTTTGGGGTAAATATAAGGTGTCAGGAACCAATATCAACATCATTCCCCCTTTTTGGGTCGCCCGCGGGGGTTCCAGCTCTAATTGATT
>CAZVXR010000216.1:0-2585 GCA_964630865.1 uncultured Pirellulales bacterium
CGTCAGCACCTTTTTGGCCGTCAGCAGCCGGATCAATGCGGACAAATACAACTTTAACTCATTATTGTCCCGCCGCAAATTCATCAGATCCTGATCCTGGGCCATATCCCCCTGATTCATCTGCATCAGGGAGGATTTGAGTATCTTGATATCTTCTTCGCAGTCCTGCACATCCAGACGGTTTCCAATATCGCCCAGAAGCAATGTTCGTGCCCAACCCATATCAACTCCTATTAAGAATATATTGATTCTGCCGCGTTTACATTTGTGGAATTACTAATACCGCGCACGGAGCTTTGCGAACGACTTTTTCGACGACATTGCCGAAAAAGGCTTTTTGAAGGCCGCTTTTGCCATGCCGTCCCATCACGATCAGATCTATCTTTTCTTTCTCGGCATAATCCAGAATTTCCATCGAGTCTTTCCCCACGCGAAACTCGGCTTTGAATGCAAGGTCTTTCGGAATGCGGCTGCGATAAGCTTCATTGACGCGGCTGTCGATGTCATTTTTTGCCTTTTGATCGACGTTGTCCACTTCGTAGATGTAGGTTTTCCAAAACTGGGCATCGGATTCGGGCACAATGTGCAGCAGTGTCAGTGAACAGCCGGGATGTTGTTTTGCCAGCCAGACGGCAGAATCAAACGCCAGGTCGGCATTCTCTGAAAAATCCGTACAAAACAGAATGTTCTTAAATAGTGTCTGTTGGGTTTTCGGTTCGTCCATCGTCCTATCTCCGGTTTTGTCTTAATGAATCCAGTTGGGCAGCCAGGTCGCGATTTGCGGGAACATCATTAGTAACGCGGCAACCACAATCATCGCTGCCAGAAACGGCATCGATCCTTTGAAGATTTTCTGCATCGGGACATCGCGTTCCATGCCGGCTACCACATATACGCAAACGCCGACCGGTGGGGTAATCACACCCATCTGGGTAACCAGCACAATCATCACGCCGAACCAGATTGGATCATAACCCAGTCCCTGCACAACAGGATAAAAAATCGGGATCGTTAGAATCACCAGCGCCAATGCATCGATAAAGCAGCCCGCCACCAGATAAAAGAACAGGATAATTACCATGATCATCCACCCCGGCAGCGGCAGTGCGGCCAGTCCGTTGGCCATATCCAGCGGCAATCGCGTAATGGCCAGGAAATGTCCAAACACAATCGCTCCGGCAACAATCAGGATGACCATGCAGGAGGTTCGGATGGTCTCAAAGAGCGATTGCAGCAGCATTTTGGAAGTGAGCTTGCCTCGAAACAGCGCAATCAGAATCGCTCCAAATGCTCCAACGGCAGCGCCTTCAGTGGGTGTAAAATACCCGGCGAACATCCCGCCCATTACAATAAAGAAAAGAATCAGCATTTCCGAGACACCCATCAATGCGATCAGTTTTTCTTTCCAGCTTGCCTTTGGGCAGGCCGGGCCCAGGTGAGGCCGAAGTGTGCAGTTAATCCAGATCGTCAGACAAAACAACATCGCGGTCAGGAGACCCGGCAGAATGCCTGAGATAAACAGCTTGCCGATGGATTGCTCGGTCAGGATGGCATAGACGATAAACACTACCGACGGCGGGATCATCATACCGATTGTCCCGCCGGAGGCAACCGTTCCGGTGGCTAATTCCATATCGTACTTATAGCGTTTCATCTCCGGCAGAGCGACCGCAGCCATCGTTGCCGACGTTGCCGGCCCGGAGCCGCAGATCGCTCCAAACGCGGTACAGGCCCCGACGGTAGCCATTGCCATGCCGCCGGGCAGATGCCCCATCCATCTGTAGGCTGTGGCAAACAACCGCTGGCTGATGCCCGAATGGAACGCCACTTGCCCCATCAGCACAAACAGCGGAATCACTGTTAGCGTATAGGACGAAAATGAATCAAAGATGTCGGCGCTGAGCATATTCAGGGCTGCTGTCGGATTAGTGACCCATGCAAACCCAATTACGCCGACCAGCGCCATCACATAGCCTACGGGCATATTCGATACCAGCAGCACCACCAGCGCCAGACAGCCAAAAAGTCCAATCTGAAAAAGCGTCATAGTCTGATTAGCTCCTTGTTGGGGCGCAAGAATTGATACAAAATCACCAGAACCACCACCCCAAAAGAAATCGCCATCAGATAAGGCATCCAGAATATCGGCAACTCCAGAGTTTGAAAGCACTGGTTGGATTGTTTCAGAGCGATCCCATATTGAACAAATTGCCATGCTGCGAAACTGAATAGGCCCATAGACATCATCTGAACGAAAATGTTCAGTACGGTTCTGCCCCGGTGCGATAGCTTGTGATAGAGAAACTCGACCGCAACATGCCCTTTGACCGCGGTGGTATAAGGCAGCGCTCCGGCAATGGCGATTACCCCGGTCATGCGAACGATATCGAACGCTCCCGGTATCGGATGGTTAATGAACGGCAAACGCAAAATGATGTCAAAGCAGGTTACGCCAATCATCGCCATTACACCCAGTGCCGACAGGATCGCCAAACTTTTAACAAGCCAATAGACCATCTTTTCATAATATCGCAACGCCATCGCTCTTTATTTCTCTCTTTTTTTAATCTGTGTCATCTGCGAAA
>CAZVXR010000217.1:0-5853 GCA_964630865.1 uncultured Pirellulales bacterium
GATCCAGGGTCTGTACCTTGGTGGGCAGCGGCCGGCAAAGTACCATTTCACCGCTTTTGGACGTCGTTCTTCCTTTACAGCCCGCCAGCAAAGCCGCCGCACATAATACGATAATGGTTATCTGTCTTGTGTTTCTCATCGTTAGCGATACTTCTGTTTATACGCCTCCCGCTTTTGCGGGTCAATCCGGTAATACTTGGTCATGCCCCAACCGGCTGTCTCATTTTTATACGAGTTGGCTTTAACATTACCCAGCCAGCTATGTGCCATAATAAACGTTTTGCGATGATAAATAAAGGTACAAGGCAGGTCGTCATTTACAATCCGCTGGGCTTCCCGATACAACGCCGTACGCTCCGGACTGTCGGCCATCACGGATATGCGCTCAAAAATCGCGTCAAAACGGGGGCTTACATAGGAACACTCATTGGGATATGGAGCATTTTTGCCGTAAAAAACCTGCATAAAACTCTCCACATCCGGGTAGTCCGCCGTCCAGCCGGCCAGTAAAAGCTGATAGTCACCCTTTCGCATCTTTTCCAGAAAGGTCGGCCAGTCATAGAGTTCCAGTTCCGTTTCCAACCCAATGGAAGCCAGCGACCGCGCCAAAAATTGCCCCATCTGGCGATACGTCGAATCCACACCGCCCAGCATCAGGCGAAGACGCGGGATTTTGCCGCTGGCAACAGCCTGAGCCTCTTTTAGATAGACCTTAGCCGCGGCCAAATCGTATTTTGAGTTCGAGACAGAAATGATATTCGGGTCGTAACCCGGCATCATCGGCGGGATATAGCCAAACGCCTGCCTCGCCCTGCCACCCCAGAAAACTTCAACAAATTCTTCACGGTTAATACATCGGCTGATCGCCTGACGCAGAGGCTTGTTGTCGGCCAGCAAAGGCAGTTTCATATTAAACGCAATCCAAAATGTAGACGGCTCGTCGATCTCGATTAGGCGGATATTTCGGTCGGTCATTTTTTGGGCTAAAGCGGGTCCAACAAAGGCCTGCGTAAAATTATCCTTGGCGAGAGCGGTTAAGTCGATAAACCCTTTCATAAACAGGCTCCATCGCGGCTGATCTTCGGGAACAATCCGCCAGACGACTTTATCGGCAAACGGCATCTGTTTCCCGGCATCGGCCAAAAATCCCGCCTGAGCATCGCCCGGCTCGCCGCTATCCGGATACGGGTCACAATGGTAACGCAGATGGCGGGACGCCTCAACATACGCCCCGGACTCCCAGCGATCGACCTTAAACGGCCCCGTGCCGACCGGATGAAAACTGATTTCCTGTTTATAGTAATCTACCGCCTCGCATGCCATCGGTGCGGTGGCGATATAGGCCAGCCAGTACACAAACTGAGGCCAGGGGTTATTGAGTTTAACCTGCAGCGTAAAATCATCCAACGCCTGCACTCCCTCGACAGGCCGACTGTAATCAACCTTGTCCGCCTGGCAGCTCTTGGAGTATTCGCGAAATTCATCCAGCCCCGCAATCCGCCGGTCGAAAATCCACCAACTGACCGAGCGGGTCTTGACATCAGCAATCCGCTTCCACGCATAGACAAAATCGTGCGCCGTAAGCAATCTGCCGCGTCCATCGGGAAAACAGACATCATCGTGGAAATAAACATCTTTGCGAAGTGGAATGGTATAGATTTTACCGTCTTCGGAAATCAACGGCATTGCCGCGGCAAGAATGGGAATCAACTCATACGGACGCTTGAGATAGTGATAATCGTAGAGGGTTTCAAAAATATCCGACGCAACGGACGTGCCAATCGTATCACGCACATCGGCTGGATCGAGCGTCTGGACTCGCGCCCGAAGGCGATGCTGAAGAATAGTCGAGTCATGCTTTTGCTCTGCGGGCTTGTCTTTGCAGCCGATTAAAAAAAAACTTGCAAAAAAAACGAAACTGAATGCGCCAAACACACACCCGGATTGCCGCAGCTGACTGCGGGCATTTTTCTGCATCTCCGAGTACAAACACATCTGACGCATGGAATTGGGACACCTGTTAGGATTGGGTCGCAGGCAGGTTCGGTTCCGCAGATTTAACCGCTTTTGCAGGCTCGGCAGGAAGAGGTTTTGGAATCAGTATCTCTTTGCCGTCGTTATCATTGCCAAAATTAAAATTCAGACGGCTTGCCAAATCGCCGGGGCGTGTCCCGGAACCAAAAAGCAGTTCGTAGTCTTTGTCTATCGGCTTATTATTTGCCAGAGTGGTCTTAAATTTGGTCGTCCAGCCGGGAAGAATCTTCAAAATCACCGCATCTTCCACTTCGGCAATGGCCGTAACCAATTGATCTTTTGAGGTATTGGAAAGATTTCCTCCCTTCATATACCGTTGAAGTACACAGGAATAAAGCTGCCCAAGCCGGCTCAGCAGTTCCTGTTTGGCCGCAGGCGAAGTCATCACCGGAACTATCGCCCCGATGGCCTTGAGAATAGAAGCATCCGCCGCCTCGTCGGTTACGTTCCACTGCATATAGGCGTCAATTCGCTTATCGGCCAGTGACAAAAGAAGATTCTGTGACGCGGCGGTCTGAAGCTTAACGGCAAAATCGCCAATGAAAGCCCATGTGCGGGAGTCATTGTTTTTTTTGATAGCATCCTCAAGACCGGCAATAATGTTTGAAGTCTGTTTTTCATCGCCGGCGACACCTTTCAATTGAACAACCAGCGATGGCTGAGTCAAAGCACGCACCGCCCAGTACCGAACCATCGGGTCTTGATCGTTTAACCGGGTAACCGCCAAATCGGCCAACTCTAAACTGCTTAGCCGTGACAGTAAAATCAGCAAATTACGCTCAACACGAAGGCGTTTGTCGTCTTCAGTCCACTTGCTAACGGTGTCCATGGCCGACCTGAGGTGTTTGTCGGCTGCTTTGGCATAAGCGGAGGCATAAAAGCTCAGGTCTTTGTCCCCTTTTTGTTTGACCAGTTCATCACAAACCATAGTGATGTCGGCCGTATCTTCGGCCAGCATCATCGCATCAATACTCTTCCGCCAGAAGTCATCGATCACCTGGAGCCCCGCCGCATCCGGCGGGGTATTCGACTGAACGGACTGCGTACGAACCTGCTCAATTGGAGTTGTCTCGGCAACCGCAACCGCCGTAAAAGACAATGCAATCACAAAACAAGACAATACTTGCATTTTTTTAGACATAATCAGCCCTTTATCGTTATTGAATAAAGCATCATTTAGATACAGGGAAGATACCCTTTCGCCGCAAAACTGTCAAGGGTAATCGCAAATCTCAAGTCCGGACGGAGCCTGCGGGGAGAAACAAAAAAACATTTCGACAGAGCCTGTCAGACCCGTTGAGTTCTCCGGGGAAGTAGAAAGGGGTCTTTTAAAAACGTACCCCCATCGTTTATTGTAACCATTCACGGGTATTTATGCCGCACCGATTATTCGATCCTCAAGACCAGGCCTGGCTCGGACAAATCGTCCTGAGTTTTGGCGGACAGGCCGACTCGGTCGATCAATTCACCGGACAGAGTCACTGTCCGCCCCTCGCGTTTGACATCGTTCGTGATCTCGACGGCCTGATCGCCGGCCAGGTCCTGCGCCAGGATCCGTCGTTGCGCGATGGATTCGTCAAATTCCAGCGTCAATGTATGATATGGGCCCAAAATGCCGATCGGGTGTTTAACCGAACCGACCTTCAGCTTCACCTGGGCCCGGGGAGTGCGAATAACGCCGCCGGGCAATGTGCGCTGCAGTGCGGCCACAGCAACCGCCCCATTGGGGTTGCGCGAAGCGACCACAAAAGGGACCCCGTCGCCGGCGTCGACGACTTCGGGCGGCACAATTCCTCGCGCGGTGATGGCGGACGCCCGTTGGATTACTTTCTTGCCGATCACATCACGATACCAGGTCTGACCTTCCGTGAAGTCCCATTCGTCGGCAAGGGTTTGTTCGCTCAGATAAACCGACTCTCCTCCACGGCCGAAAGGCGGCGCCAGCCGCATCCACCGAACCGTGCGGGTGACTTCGTCAATCCGGTGGCCATATTTGGGAAAATCGTTGTTGCGCGGATCGCTCATTCGCCACAGCGGATGACGCATGACACCCACCGTGCACCCGAGCGCCGCACCCATGTACATTTCGTCCTCGCAGTTGACCAGTCCCTGGCAGCCCGGTTCTGTGGAGATATTTTTCAAGATCCAGCCCGTGCGATCCAGCAGGGTCACAGTACCAATCTGGGCGCAGACATCATACGTCCGAAACACATCGGAAAAAGGGGCGAATGTACGTGCCAGACCGGATTCGCGGGGCCAGGAGCCGAACTGTCCGTCGCCGTTCCAATTATTGAGCGGCATGATGATGGCCGCATGTTCGATCGTCAGTTCCGGCGCCTCTTCGCGCGCAATGCGCGTCAGCAGGCGACGGAACGATTCCCGATCGTCGCGCGCACCCCAATCCACCTTCCAATAACGGATGCCGGCCTGGCGGGACCAGCGAGCCCGCTGGCGCCAATATTTCTCCAAATCCGCATCGTTCATAAATTTGCCGTCGTGACCGTCGCCCACGGCCTGCGCCGACACCCACAAACCCGCGCCGCGCCAGCCTGCCGCGCGAACCTTGTCGTTCAACTTGCGCAGACGTTCCGCCGGATTCCCAGTAATGGAAGGAAACCGTTTCTCATTCAGTTCAAGCGAGCCGAAGACCCAACGTTCCTGCGATCCATCGGCGGACAACGGAATATCCCAGCCGTCATCGAACACCACCAGCAGATCACCGCGGACCGCTTGGTAATAATTAGAAATCCAGCCGGGTTGGTCGAAGACCAGTTGTTCGGTCAGATGATCGCGCGGCGAAGTTTCCTTTTCCTGGGCGAAATTCTGGGCGGCCCAGGTACAGAAGTAATTGGGTGCCGCGCCAGGCTGGTCGGATATCAGATTGCGCAGAGGAGAGACCTCTTCTGATGAAGATGAAACCGGTTTCTCTGCGGGCGAGGTTTTACCTGTACATCCGCCATTCAGACACAGGATAAAAAAAGAAACTGCAAAAATAGCTGCGAGTAATCGCCGAAATGATGTTTTCATAATTTTATCTTTCATCTCAAAGTATATGACGTATCGAACATTGTTTTATCATACATTGATTCTTTTACATGTCAATCCCTATATAGGCATCGGCCTTAAACAAATTCCTATCGAAATCCTCATACAATCCCTGCGTGCAAAATCGGTGATACGTCGAATACGGCCAATCCGCAACCCGCTCAACCAATCCATGCTTGATGGGATTGGTATGAATATAATGCACATGATTCCAATAATCGTCCCGATCCCGAATCCGTTGTTCCCAAAGTTGCCGTCAGATTCCCAACTCCCGCTTTTTAAAGAAGTGCCATGCCGCATTGATTTTTACCCTGCGATAAGGCGACATGGCTCAAATTATATTCAATTGTCAAAAGAACACAAGATGATAAAAATACCGCGTGGACAGAGTCCACCCTACCGACTACAGAAGAACGAGAAGGCCGCATCGCGGAGCAACCCACCGCGTTTACTGCTGCTGCGGCACAATATACTTGCGTCGCACCCATTGCAAGAGAAAGCGAACTTTCAACAGCATCCAACTTTTTACCGGATGCAAAATGAACGCCATATTTCCCCTGCAACAATGCATCTGGAAGCAAAGCTCCCATAATACGTGCCGTTCGTTCTGAAACAGCTGCATTATCTTGAAGCAATGCAGTACGCCTATTAGTATATGAAGGCATCTGGTCTTCTCTGCGCCCAGCATAAAAACCTGAATTGGCCCCATCGACCCATGCATCGTCAGCTGCTTTCCAACGATTCATCAATGCGCCATACTTTGTGCTGCCTAAC
>CAZVXR010000218.1:0-2087 GCA_964630865.1 uncultured Pirellulales bacterium
CGTGGTGAAATCCCGTATCGCCGCCGTCTGCTCCCCCGGCAGCGGTACCCTCTGAGCCGGTATCGTGATGACCAAATCCCAGAACCATCATAATCAGCCGCAGAATGAAACATCCGCCGCCGAGAACTGCGCAAGCGATAAAAACTTTTTCGAGGCCTGTCATTGCAGACGATACTGTATCCATAGTAATATCTCCCTCAACTAAATCTATATATAATTCTACCCTATAAGACACAAATTACAACAAGTTTGTTTCAAATTTTTATAGGGTAAAATTTACAAATAATAGTTATCGAAACGTCGCACGGATTTTGGCTTCAACCGGATCGATGAGGGGGTGGGTGGCGGCTTTTTTGCCGGGGGGGGCATATTGGAAATCATTACTGAATTCCCACCAGAATACGCCGCGGTACTTTTGGGGCAAGAGCCAATCCATCTTGGCGCGCAGGCTCTGGGCGTTGTCAATAGTGGCGAAGTCTTTGCCATTGGGGCTGAAATAGTACGGCGCCATCGCCTTGGTATCGAACGTCTCCCGCCAGCCGTTATTCAGTAACGGCAGCAATTCGTTATAATCCAGCGATTGCCCGATAGTATTCAGCTTGACCGGGCTGGTCTGGCCGGGCTTGATACCGCGATACTGGTAACCATAATTTGCCAATCCCAGGCAGAGTTTTTTTGAGGAAAAGACCGCCCAGTTGGCTGCGTATTTCTTGAAGCGGGTTAGGTCGGTATTGTGCGTGGGAACCGTCCCGTATAGTCCGCCCCCAAAGTCGTAGGTCATTACATTGACCCAATCGACGCTTTTAACCAGCCGTGAAGCCAGGTCGGGCGTGTACTTTTTGCCGGGCAAAATCGCGGTCGTCAAATACAGTCTGCCGGATGGGCCTTTGATGTCGTCTAAACATCTGCGAAACCGTGCCATCAAATCGGCGTGCAAATAAAGATCAAGGTCGTTTTCCCAGTCGATTTCCAGACCGTCATAGTTGTATTTTTTGATAAAGTCCGTTACACAGCGGATAAACAGGTCGCGTTTGGGAGCGTCCTTGCAGAGGTTCAGGAAGTCGCCGTCCTGAATACAGAGCAGGACTTTGACGCCGGAACGGTGGGCGCGGTCGATAAAGTCCGGCACGAGCGCTTCGCCCGATTCACCAGCCGGATAGGTATGGTCGGCGCCGAAACGGGCGGCGATCTGGGCAGGGGTGGAAAACTTGAAGCTCTCGGTTCTCCATGCCGGGTAGGCGATCAGATAGATGACATTGAACTGGTCGTAGCGGATTTGGTCCAATTGCGTGCGGCTTTGGAGCTTGTGATCGTGGACATACGCGGCGTGGATGAAGTTCATCGACGGCGGATTGGACGACAGCACCGGCGGCGGGGGAGTCTTGACCGGTTCAGGTGTCGTGGGTGTTGTTGTAGGCGTTGTGGGCGTCGTAGTCGGCGATGGCTGCTTTTCTACTGGAGTACAGGAGGATAAAAACAATGCGGACAAGACAAATAGAATTAATTGAAAATTGACAATTGAAAATTGACAAATAAATCTGGATTCCCGCCCCACGCCTACGCGGGGGCAAGCACTGCGCGGGAATGACACCGATTGCGTGGGCATAGCCCACCCTGTGGAATTCCTCTGATTCCTGACTTCTGACTCCTGACTTCTTGTGTTCTTGTGTTCTTGCGTCTTCATTACCACCATTTTTTCTGCGTGCGAAGTTTTTCGATTTGTTCGAGCGAGTAACATCTGCCGCGGTTAATGCCGGGGCATTTTTGGGCGGCGAAGTTCCAGTCGTTGGGGCTGCCGAGATTATCATTCCAAAACGGCCAGGTGCGGCACTGGTTGGGGCGGACGGAATAAATCGCGCAGCCCCGGCAGCCGTCGGCGGACTTGGATAGAAAGATGCAGTCGTTGGTGCGGTTGTCTTCGATGATGCTGGTGCGAAGACCGACCCGCTTGAGGAATCGTTTGCGGACGTCAGCTTCGGACATGCCGAGATGTTTGGCCAGCATTGCGATCTCTTCGGCTGTGATCCAGATATATCCCTCGCTGGGCCCGGCGCAGCAATTGCCGCAGCCGCTGCATTCAAAATGCA
>CAZVXR010000219.1:0-2687 GCA_964630865.1 uncultured Pirellulales bacterium
GCAAAATATTGAAATAGATTTTCTGCGGGGCAAGCTGTTCAGCCGAAATGTGCATCACATCAAACAGCCAAAGCCCCAGCGGACCGCAAGCTATAATTGCCGGGTAAGCAATCATGCACAGAATAAGCCCCTGTGTGATGACCGCCGGGCAGCGTTGTTTCTGGCCTGCACCAAAATACTGAGCGACCAGCGCTGTGCTGTAGCCGATAAGCCCCATAAAGAACGTCATCAACATAAAACTGGTTAGACCGCCAGCCATGGCTGCGCTCATCTGTTCGGAACCCAGTCGAGACAGAAACAGGCGGTCGGTGAAGATCATCACCGTATCGCAGGCATTGGACACAACCATCGGAAGAGCGATAACCAGCATCTCCCTAATTCCGCCCGGGCCTTCGTAATTTTTTTTCAGGAGTTCATTCATAACCTTTTCAATTGTAAAGCCAAGTGTCAAAATCGAAAAGAAGAAAAAATCGGATTGATCTCGAATTGTGTTGTCTTTTTAGAGCTGTGCCTCTGGGCTTTTTGGCTCATCGTTGGAAAGACAGCTTTCCAATTTTGGTGAAGAAATGTCTTGTTATATTGAAAGCGAAGCGGTAAAATTGCCAACTGTGAAATTATATTAACTTTAAATTGGATGTGTTATGAAAATACCAGCAGTTAAAGGCACTCGCGATTTTTACCCAAAGGAAATGGCGGTGCGGAATTATATTGTGGATGGCTGGAAGGCGGCCTCCCGGCGGAGCGGCTTTGAGGAGTTTGACGGGCCGATTTTTGAATATTTGCAGATGTACCAGATTAAAAGCGGCGATGAGATTGTCGAGCAGCTTTTTCACCTGACCGACCGCGGCGGGCGGGATTTGGCGATCCGGCCGGAAATTACCCCAACAGTAGCGCGAATGGTCAACCAGCAGGTTAACGCCTTAGCCCGTCCGATTAAGTGGTTTTCCGTGCCGCGGCTGTGCCGTGCCGAACGCCCGCAAAAAGGACGATTGCGGGAGTTTTTCCAGTGGAATATCGACATTATTGGCGAAGAATCTATCCTTGCGGATGCGGAAGTGATTTTTTGCTCGATTGATTACTTGCGTTCAGTGGGGCTGAGGGCGGGGGATATTACCGCCAAAATTTCCAGTCGGAGACTGCTGGCGGCGCTGCTGAAAAATATCGGCATCGCGGAGGAGAAATTAATGGTTCTTTATTCGATTCTTGATAAAAAATCGAAAATACCCGGTGAGGCATTTGAGGAGATTTTACGGAAAGAAGTTCCCGATACCGTGGCTGCGACTGCGATTTTGAAGCTGATGGACCTGCACAATGCTGACGACATCGCCGGAGTGGTTAATCTCAATGATGATGCCAAAGCGGCACTGGCGGAATTGCAGGGACTTTTTGGGATACTTCGCTCGATGGGCATCGGCGACTTTTGCCGATTCGATATGAGCATTGTTCGCGGGCTGGCATACTATACTGGAATGGTGTTTGAGATTCACGATACGGTCGGGCAGTTACGGGCGATCTGCGGCGGCGGGCGATACGATAATCTTTTGAAAGATTTTGGCGGGCCTGCGATGGTGGCGGTCGGGATGGGTATGGGCGATTGCGTATTGGAAATCCTGCTGCGCGAAAAGGGCATTCTCAAGGACGATACGCTGGCGACCAAGACGCTGGATTATTTTGTCGCAGCGGTCGAACCATCGCTGGCGGATAAGGCGGTTGAATTAACGGCGCAAATTCGGCTGGCGGGGTTTCGTTGTGAATTCTCATACAAAGCTGCCGGGTTGGGCAAACAACTTAAACAGGCTTCTGCATACAATTCCGCCAAAACCATTATCCTAGGGCAGGAATATAACAAGGATCAGCAATTAGTTATCAAAGATATGATTTCTGGACAGCAAGAGGCGGTTGAGGAACGAGTGTTTTTAGCGGAAATGGAGAGATAAGTTGTCAGCAGTGGTACCGATGGAAAAATTGACCGCCTCGCAGAAAAAAGCGGTTTTGCATAAAGATGGAGCATTATTGGTTTTGGCCGGGCCGGGCAGCGGCAAAACCCGCGTAATTACCAGCAGGATAGCGATGCTGATTGATTCGGGCGTGCGGCCGTGGAATATTTGCGCGATTACTTTCACTAATAAAGCCGCCGAGGAAATGCGCAATCGCGTCGAAGCCAGCGGCAATCGCGGGGCGTTTATCAGTACGTTTCATTCGCTGTGCGTCTGGGTGCTGCGGCATTACGCCGAGCAGGCGGGCATCAAACCCAACTTTACCATTTACGATTCCGGCGACCAGCTTCGCTGTATGAAAGAGGCGGTAGCCAATTGCCAGGTGGATGCAACCCAGTTTTCGCCGGCAAGGATGCTGGAGTTTGTCTCCAAACTGAAAAATAATCTGGAGGATGCGGATTCATTTAAAGCCGCCGCATTCGACTATTTCGGCAAGACCGCGGCAAAGGTCTATTCGGCGTATCAGCAGATTTTAGCCAGGAATAATGGGCTGGATTTCGATGATTTATTGGTCAAAACTGCGCTGCTGCTTAAGCATAATCCCGAGGTGCGAACAGAGCTAAGCAGTCGGTTCAAGTATCTGCTGATTGACGAGTATCAGGATACCAACCACGCGCAGTATCAGATTGCTCGTCTGCTGGCGCAGGCGCACGGCAATATCTGCGTTACCGGCGACCCCGACCAGTCGAT